>CAIXQT010000019.1 GCA_903921665.1 uncultured Opitutia bacterium | reverse complement strand
GACCGCCAGGTCTTCGTCGACCTGCCCGACTTGCGTGGCCGCGAGGCCGTCCTGGCCGTCCACGCCAAGCGTTTCCAGCTTGCTCCTTCCGTCGACCTTCAGCGCGTCGCGCGTATCACCACCGGCATGTCCGGCGCCGACCTGGCGAACCTGCTCAACGAGGGCGCACTTCACGCTGGTCGCCGCAGTCGCGAAAAGGTCGAGATGTCTGACATTGAGGAAGCTCGCGACAAGATCGCCTATGGCCGCGAGCGCAAGAAGGTCATGGATGAGTCCGACCTCAAGAACACGGCCTATCACGAAGCCGGCCACGCCGTGGTGCAGGCCCTGATCGACGACGGTGCGCTCCCCCTGCATAAGGTCACCATCATCCCCCGCGGACGCGCTCTCGGCATGGCGATGCTCATGCCGACCAAGGAAATCCTCGGGTATTCCCGCAAGCGGCTGCTCGACTATATCTGCATGGCGATGGCCGGTCGCATCGGCGAGAAGGTCATCTCCGGAGAGATCTCCAACGGCGCCTCGAGCGACATCAAGCAGGCCACCCGTTTCGCCCGTCAGATGGTCTGCGATTGGGGCATGAGCGACCTCGGTCCGATCGCCTTCGGCGAGAATTCCGACACCGTCTTCCTCGGTCGCGAGATCTCGCGCACGCAGAACCACAGCGACGCCACCGCTCGGCGTATCGACGAAGCCATCTCGGCCATCGTTCAGGAACAGTATGTCCGCGCCGAGAAGCTCATCGCCGACAACGCCGACGCGCATCGAAAGATCGCCGAAGCCCTGCTGCAGTACGAGACCCTCGACGGCGTCCATGTGATGGAAATCCTCAAGACCGGCTCCATGCAGACGCCGATCGCGGGTTCGGTCGTGGCGGCCTCGCCGGCGTCCGAGTCGGCCCAGCCGGCGGTTGCTCCGGCCGCAGATGCCGGACCCGGCCTGCAGTCTTCCCCTAGCCCTGCTTGAGGTTTGCCCTCGGCGGCGCGCGTCGGTAGGGTAGGGCATGGTCATCGGACTCACGGGCGGCATCGGGAGCGGCAAGTCTGCCGCCGCCGCCTGCTTTGCGAAGTCGGGCTTCCGCATCGTCGATGCCGATCAGCTCGCCCATCAGGTCTTGGAATCCGCTGACATCGTCCCGCAGCTGCGTGCCCGCTGGGGGGATGCCTGCTTGGGGCTGGATGGGCGTCCGGATCGCCAATGGATCGCGACCAAGGTCTTCCAGGACGAGGCCGAACGTGTCTTCCTCGAGGGGTTGATCCATCCCGAGGTGGCCCGCCTACGCCTTCTCGCGGTCGCGGATCGGAGCGTCCATCACGTGGTCGAGATTCCGCTTCTTTTCGAAAAGAACCTGACCGATGGTTTTGATGCCATCGTCTGCGTCGGCTGCTCGGAAGAGACGCGGCGCGCGCGATTGCTGAGGCGGGGGCTTTCTGCCGAAGATATCAACCGAAGGATTAATTCACAACTTCCTCTGTCGGAGAAGGTTAAGCGCTCGGAATTCGTGCTTTGGAACGATGGAGAGCTCGATTTCCTGCAGGAGCAGGTCGAGCGGCTTGTCACTTGTCTGAGAGGCCGCTGAACCCGCCGATGTTGGGTTAATTTGCGGTTGCGGGCAAGGTGGCTGGATTTAGCGTATTTTTCCCCGTTGTTCTCCTCTTTGAGGTGCAACCTTCCTACCCCCACCTTCCGCTCCGGATTTCCCCACTGTGACGACCGCCGACGACTACGTCATTCAATTCATTCAGGACAAGGGACTGACGTCCCCTGCCGACGTGAACGAGGCCCGTCTCGCCGTCGGGAACGTCTCTGACGGGCAGAATCCCGATACCCTCACCCTCGCCAAACTGGTGGAGACCGGCAAGGTGACTTGGTCCAAGATCACCGCGGCGCTCAGCCTGGAGTTCGACATGGAACTCGTGGACGTGACCCAGGTCGCGCCTTCTGAGGACATCCTCAAGCTCATCAGCCGGGAGCAGGCCGAAACCCGCAACATCCTGCCGTTGCAGATGGACGGCGTGGAGCTCCTCGTCGCCATCTCCGACCCGCTCGACACCGAGACGATCGACTCGATCTCGCGCGTGCTGAAACTCGCCATCAACCCGAAGCTCGCCCCGCCGGACCTTCTCAAGGAAGCCATCTCGCGTTGCTACGTCGGCGGCCCGATCGGCGGCGGTTCTTCTTACAATGACATCCTGGGCAAGGGTGGCGACGATGGCCTGGCGGTCGAGTTGCCGCAGGGCGGCGACGTCAAGGAAGACGACGCCCCGATCATCCGTTACGTCAATTCGCTCATCGTCGACGCCATCCGTCGCAAGGCTTCGGACATCCATCTTGAGCCTCTTGAGAAGCGTTTCCGCGTCCGTTTCCGCGTCGACGGCGTGCTGCAGGAGATGAAGGGCCCGCCTAAGCGACTCCAGCCTTCCATCATTTCGCGCCTCAAGCTCATGGCGGAGGTCTCCCTCGCCGAAAAGCGCATCCCGCAGGACGGACGTATCCAGGCTCGCACCGGCGGCCGCGACATCGATTTGCGCGTCTCCGTCCTCCCTACCGTCTACGGCGAGTCCATCGTCATGCGAATCCTCGATAAGGAAGGCCTCAAGCTCGGTCTGCCTGAACTGGGCTTCTTCGCCGACGACCAAGCCAAGTTCCAAGGACTCATCTCCGGTTCCGATGGCGTCTTCCTCGTCACGGGGCCGACCGGCTCCGGTAAGTCGACCACGCTTTATTCCGCGCTGAACTACATCAACAAGCCGGACCGTAAGATCATCACCGTCGAGGATCCGGTCGAATACCAGATGGCCGGCATCAACCAGGTGCAGGTCAAGCGCGACGTCGGCATGACGTTCGCCGCGGCCCTCCGCGCCATGCTTCGTCAGGCCCCGAACATCGTGATGATCGGTGAAATCCGAGATCTCGAGACCGCTGAGATCGCGATCAACGCGGCGCTCACGGGCCACATGGTGTTCTCGACCCTCCACACCAACGACTCCGTCAGCGCGGTCACCCGTCTCGTCGACATCGGCGTGAAGCCCTTCCTCGTCTCCGCCGCGCTCCGCGGCGCGCTTGCCCAGCGCCTCGTGCGCCGCAACTGCCAGGCCTGCGCCGCCCCTTACAAGCCGACCGCCAAGGAGTTGTACTCCATCGGCATGACCGAGCAGGATCTGGCCAGCGCCACCCCCATGAAGGGGGCGGGTTGCCCGAAGTGCGGCGACCGCGGCTACAAGGGCCGCCGCGGCGTCTTCGAGATGTTCGTCATCACCGAGGAGATCCAAGAGATGATCTACGGCGGCGCCAATCTCGTCGACCTCCGCCGCAAGGCGCGCGAGGCCGGCATGCGCACGATGCGCGAGGACGGCCAGCGCAAGGTGGCTTCCGGCATGACCACCATCGAAGAGGTGCTCGGCGCCACCGTCGCGGACGACATCATCTGACCCATGGCCTACGAGATGAACCAGCTGCTGGAGGCCATGATCGAGAATGGCGCCTCTGACCTGCACATCCACGTGGGTCGCTCGCCCAGCCTGCGCGTCAACGGCACGATCGTCTCGATCGATGGCGCCCCCCTCACCGTCGACGACGCCAAGGCCTTGGTGCTCGGCATCGTGCCGCCGGCCCAGCTCGGCCGCCTGGACGCCGACGGAGGCTGTGATTTCGCTTTCTCCTTCCGTCAGAAGACGCGCCTGCGCGTGAACGCCTTCCGCAGCCATGTCGGCTACGGCATGGTCCTGCGCCTGTTGCCTTCGAAGATGTATACGCTGGAGCAGCTGCGCCTGCCTGCGGTCATCAAGGACATGCTCAAGCGCGCTCGCGGCCTCGTCCTCGTGACCGGTCCCACCGGTTCCGGCAAGTCGACCACCCTCGCCTCGATGATCAACTGGATCAACGAGAACGAGCAGGGGCACATCATCACCATCGAAGATCCGATCGAGTACACCCACGTCCACAAGAACAGCCTGGTCACCCAGCGCGAGGTGGGCGTCGATCTGCCGTCCTTCGCGGAAGGCGTGCGTTCCGCGCTCCGCCAAGACCCGGACGTCATCCTCATCGGTGAGATGCGCGACCTCGAGACCATCGAAGCCGCCGTCACCGCGGCCGAGACGGGCCACCTCGTCCTCGGGACGCTGCACACCTCCGGCGCCGCCCGTACCGTGGACCGCATCATCGATGCTTTTCCGGCGAGCGCGCGCGACCAGATCCGTTCCCAGCTGTCTACGTCGCTTTCCGCGGTCATCTCCCAGTGCCTCTTGCATACCACCGATGACCGCCGCGTCGCCGCGTTCGAGATCATGATCCGGACCGACGGGGTCGCCGCCAAGATCCGCGACGGCAAGACCTATCAGCTCCTCACCGATATCGAGACGGGCGGTGCCCGTGGCATGCGTACCCTCGATAGCGACCTGCTCGCGCTTTTCTTCCAGGGGCTCGTCTCCGAGGAAGAAATCTTCAACTACTGCCAGAACCCCGAAGCCATGCGCGACCGTATCCGCGCCGGTGCGCAGGCTCGCTGACCTGACCCTCCCTTTACCTACCCATTCCCATGTTCGACGACCATAGTGACGTGATCCGTGATATCGCCCTCGAGGCAGGGCTCGTGACCCCAGCCCAGGCCGAGGAGATCTGGGAATCACACGCCACCACCGGCAAGTCCTTCAGCGACAGCCTCGTGGACACCGGCCTCGCCGATCGTCCGACCATCCTTCAGGCGATCGCCGACCATCTGCAGGTGCAGTATTACTCCGCCGTGCCCGCCGATCCGGGCGAAGCCTTGGTCAGGCTCCTCAAGGCGCCGCAGGCCCATAAGTACGTCGTCCTGCCCGTCGCGGACGAAGCCGGCAAGCTGACGCTGCTGGCCAAGGATCCTTTCAATTCCTCCGTCATCAACGAACTGGGCTTCATCCTGCAGCGCGACATCGAGCTCGCCGTCGCGGACCCCGCGCAGGTCGAGGCCGCCGTCACGCGCGTCTACGGTGAGGCCACCTCGGCTTCGATGGAAGAGTTGCTGGGCGAGTTCGACCAGGTCGAAGGAGCGGCGGCCGTGACCGACGAAGATGTCACCAAGCAAGCCAGCCAGGCCCCTATCATCCGTTTCGTCGACCTGGTGCTCCAGGAAGGCGTCAAGGCGAAGGCGTCGGACATCCATTTCGAGCCTTTCGAGCACGAGTTCCGGATCCGCCTCCGCATCGACGGCTCCCTCTACGAGATGGCGCCGCCGCCCAAGAACCTCGCCTCGGCCGTCATCGCCCGCGTCAAGGTGCTTTCGTCGCTCAACATCGCCGAACGACGCATACCGCAGGACGGTCGCATCAAGACGACCATCAGCGGACGACAGATCGACCTCCGCGTGTCGACCTTGCCCACGCAGTTCGGCGAATCGGTGGTGCTCCGAATCCTCGATAAGACCGTCGTGAACCTGAGCCTCGAGGCTCTCTCGATGCAGGACGACATCAAGGAAGGCATCCGCGCCATGGTCGGCCGCCCTAACGGCATCTTCATCGTCACCGGTCCGACCGGCTCCGGTAAGACGACCACGTTGTATTCCGCGCTCCGCGAGGTGAACACCGAAGACGTCAAGATCCTCACCGCCGAGGACCCCGTCGAATATGAAGTCGAAGGCATCATGCAGGTGCCGATCAACCATCAGGTCGGGCTGACCTTCGCGGCCGCCCTCCGTTCCTTCCTCCGACAGGACCCGGACACCATCATGGTCGGTGAAATCCGAGATCTCGAGACCGCCCAGATCGCCGTCCAGGCTTCGCTGACCGGCCACGTGGTGCTTTCCACTCTCCACACCAACGACGCCCCGGGCGCCGTCACCCGTCTCATCGACATGGGCCTGGAGCCGTTCCTCATCTCCGCCTCGCTCGAAGGCGTGCTCGCCCAGCGACTCCTGCGCCGCATCTGCAAGACCTGCCGCACGCCTTACGAGCCCGACAAGGACGTCGTCAACATGCTCGACGTCGACGCCTTGGAGATCGCCAACAAGAAGTTCTACTTCGGCAAGGGTTGCCCGGACTGCAACCGCTCCGGCTACAAGGGCCGCCAAGGCCTCTTCGAGCTCATGACGATCACCGACCAGCTGCGTTCGCTGATCACGCAGAGGGCGCCGACCCTCGTCCTCAAGCAGAAGGCGATCGAGTCCGGCATGCGCCCGCTCCGCGACGACGGCCTCCGCTGCATCTTCGACGGACTCACCTCGATCGAGGAAGTCCTCAAGTACACCTAACTTTCATAACACCCCGATACTCCCATGCCCGACTATAAGTATACCGCCATCGACCGCACCGGCTCGCAGACCTCCGGTCGCATCGAGGCCGCCAACGACGAGCAGGCCCGCCAGAAGCTCATGGCCAAAGGCCTGATGGTCACCACGCTTGCGAGCGACGCCGGGGCGGCCAAGCCTGCGGCGGCTTCCGCGGCTCCGGCCAAGCCTGGCTTCAGCTTCGGCGCAAAAGTGACGCAGAACGACGTGACGATCATGACGCGCCAGCTGGCGACGCTCATCACGGCGGGATTGCCGCTCCTGCGCGCGCTCGAGCTCATCACGAAGCAGGAACGTAACCCGGCCTTCAAGACCATCCTCGGCAACGTGGCTGAAAGCGTCTCCCAAGGTAACAATCTTTCCGAAGCCTTGCAGGCCCACCCTAAGGTCTTCGACCGTCTCTTCGTCAACATGATCCGCGCCGGCGAAGCGGGCGGCGTGCTCGACAAGGTCCTCGATCGTCTCGCGAAGTTCCGCGAAAAAGCCGAGCGCATCCAGAAGAAGGTCAAGTCCGCGATGGTCTACCCGGGCGTCGTCATGTCCGTCGCCATCATCATCGTCTACATCCTGATGGTGAAGGTCGTGCCTTCTTTCCAGAAGCTGCTCGATGGGCAGAAGACGCAGATGCCCCCGCTGACGCAGTTCGTCGTCGGCATCTCCAAGTTCCTCACGGAATACTGGTGGGCCACCCCGATCCTGATCTTCGGCGCCTACTTCGGCCTGAAGACCTGGCTCGCGACGGAGAAGGGCAAGGAGCTCTTCGACCGCATCATCTTCCGTCTGCCTAAGGTCGGCGGCTTCATCCAGATCGTCTCGGTCTCGCGTTTCGCGCGCACCTTCGGGACGCTCATGGCGTCCGGCGTGCCGATCCTGCAATCCATCACGATCACCCGCGACACCCTCGATAACGTGGTCATCGCCAAGTCGCTGGAGCGTGTCCACGACCGGGTCCGCGATGGCGAACCGCTGTCGGTGCCCCTCGAGCAGTCGGGCGTGTTCCCGCAGATGGTGACGTCCATGATCCAGGTCGGCGAAGAGACCGGCCAGCTGCCGGAGATGCTCAACCGTGTCGCCGACATCTACGACGAAGAAGTCGACAACGCCGTGACCGCGCTGACTTCGATCATCGAGCCGGTGCTCATCGTGTTCCTCGCCGTGGTCGTCGGCACGATCGTCTTGGCGATGTTCCTCCCGCTCATCGCGCTCATCACGAAGATGACCGGCGGCTAAGCGACCCCCGCACCTACGACGAAGCCCGGTCCGCAAGGAGCCGGGCTTTTTCGTGTCCTGGGGCGGATGTCATCCGGCCAAAAAGGAGGCGGCTTGCATACCCCTATGCAAGCCGCCTGTTTTTTACTGCTTTATCTTACTTACCCCATTGTCCCGTAGGACAAATTTAATACCTGATACCGTGCATTTAATTCCGGTCGGTTCAAGCCTAATTCAACTCTTTTTGGTCACTTTCTTAAGTCGCTGACCTACATGACCTTAAAATTGGGTGCAGGGGTAGGATTTGAACCTACGACCTTCAGGTTATGAGCCTGACGAGCTAACCGGGCTGCTCCACCCTGCAATAAGTGGGAGGTCGAACACAAAGGGGTAGGGCCTGGGTCGCAAGCCATTTCTTGCAGGAGTTAGGCGGGGGTCGGAGGGGCAAAAAGGGTTGAAGCAGTCAGGTGAGGGGGGAAGATTAGTGACCCCCCTTAAGCGATGAGCGAAGAAACCCCTCCCCCTCAGCCTAGCGATCTGCCTCCGGTCGAGCCGACGAAAGTCGAAGCTGAAGCCCTCGTCTCGAAGCGCATGAAGCGCAGCTTCTGGCAACGCATCGGTGCCAGCGGTCTGTCGGTCTCTCTCGCGATCCACGTCGTGCTCGTCTTCATCGCGGCGGCTTTCGTGGTCTCGACGGTCACCGATAACGCCAAGAAGGATCCGAACACCTTCGCCACCGGCGCGGGCGGCGGCTCCGGCGGCGAGCGCGTGAAGAGCACCGAGCGCAAGGTCCAGCCGAAGAACGTCAAATCTCTCGCCAAGACGACCACCCGCATCACCTCCAAGAGCGCTACGGCCTCCATGGCTTTGCCCGACATGCCGAGCTCGGCTTCGGCCTCCTCGATGATTTCCGGCGCCACGGCCGGCGGCGCCTCCAAGGGTTTCGGCGGCGGCGCGGGCGGCGGTATCGGTACCGGCAAGGGCATGGGCTCCGGCGGCGGCAAGAACTTCGTCGCTAGGCCGGTCATGGGGGCGAGCATCTTCTCTCAGCGCCTCGCGGTCTATTTCGACGCTTCGGCCTCCATGTTGCCTTATCTCGACCGCGTCGAAGCCGAGATCCGCGATAAGTTTCCTGACGCCGACGTCTTCCTGAGCAACGGCGTCTTCATCGATGTCCATGATACCGAAGTGGTCGGAGGAGATAAGTTCAAGGGACAGCCGTTCCTCAACCGGGCGACGGGCCCTGGCACCAAGAAGAACGCCAAGGGGGAAATGGTCGCGACCGAGACCAACCCGGCCAAGCTAACCAGCCAGGGTCGTGCCATCCTCAAGAAATACGGTAATAACTTCAAGGTGGGCTCCGTCGGCGGCTGGGTCGACATCCTCAAGGATGAGCGGGCTTACGACGCGTTGGTGATCTTCTCTGACTTCCAAGATGGCATCCGCCAGATCCGCTCAAAGGGCTACAAGCCCGATAAGGGGATGAGGCCGGATCCGCCCACGGTGTTCTCCGACCGTGGTGCCGGTGGCGGCGGCTTCGCCCTCACGGTGACCTTGATTGCCAATGGTGGCGCTTCCGGTCAGCCGGTTGTCCTGTGCAAGGACACCACGGGTCTGATTACCGGCATGATCGCCATCGGTCAGGGCATCCCTGTCGGCGCCACCGTGACCGAAATCAAGCCGAATGTCAGCTTCACGCTCAGCAAGCCGCTCACGGCCCTCGCTTCCGGTCGCATCAACTGCAATAACGGCGGAGACAAACGCACGCCTGAGGAGAAGAAGTGGGAAGATGAGTGGGTCCAGGCCTTCGCCGGCGCCCGCGAGAACAAGGGGCCGCGCCTTTACCTGATCAGCACTTCCCGTGCCTATGGCAACAAGCCCGGCACGATCTTCCAGCGTTGCGTCGCCGCCTCCGAAGGCAGCGCCATCATGGTCAAGTTCGGTAGCGCCAAGAAAGGCACCAGCACCTTGAACGACCTCCATAACTACGACGACCTCTACGTCGGCATGCCGGCCAGCGGCCGCGGCATCCCCGATGGCGCCACGGTCATCTCGCTGCCGACCTACAAGGAGATCATCGATCCGGAAGACCCTGAGAAGAAGCGCAAGAAGCGCGTGATCGATAAGCAGCTGACGATCTCGGCTCCGCTCACCGAAGACTCGACGAACACCGTCTTCGCCTTCACGCCCCTCATCCAGGCGGTCGGTACGCTCGCCAAGGATTCCAAGTCCATCACCGAGGTCTCCGGTTCCATCGACCTCAGGGCCGGCATGATGATTCTCGATGCGCGCTTCCCGGCTGGCGCGAAGGTCGTCTCGGTTGTCCCGAACAAGGCCGCGGCTGGCTTCTTCACCGTCGAAATGTCCGCTCCGGCGACGGGTGCCGGCGCCAACGCCGTCCTCCGATTCCGCCCGGCTCAGACTGGTTCAGGGAGCTCGCGTGGCGCCGCCCCGACCCGCTGATCGGACTCGTGACATGACTTGAAAGGCGAAGCCCATGGGCTTCGCCTTTTTGTTGGGGACTTTGCCTCATGACCTGACAATCGGCTTCTCCGGCGGCCTTGCTTGGATGATAATGTCCTTACACCGCCATGAAACTGCCCCGATTTATCGCCGCCTCCTGCTTCACGATGCTTACGATGCTGGCGCATGCGGCGACGACCGTCGTCACCGATCCGCGTGTCGTCACTCCTCCGGCCGGGCCGCGCATCGCGGTCTATCTCGATTGCTCGAACTCCATGGTGCCGTACCTCGCCGGGGTCGAAGCCGAGGTCCGCAAGCAATTCCCAGACGCCGACGTCTTCCAGGTGCCCGCGATCAAGGTCTGGGTGGATGGCGCTTCGGTGCGCGGTGGCGCGTCTTCGGTGCTGCCGCACAAGCCGACGCCGGCCGACCCGACGGTCAGCTTGGATACGAGCCGCCTGAGCCCGACCGGCAAGGCGATCCTTGCGCGCTATGCCGGCAATTTCGAAGCAGGCTCCGTGGGCGCCTGGGTGGATATCCTGCGCACCGAAAAACGTTACGATGCGTTGGTGATCTTTTCTGATTTCAACGATCAGGTCCTGCAGGTACGTCCCGGCAAGCCGACCGTGCAGACTTATGTCGATGACGCTTCCCAGCGGCTCGAGCCGGAAGAGCGGATCAAGGACGACCGCACGGTCGCGGAGAAGGCTTGGGAGGACGCTTGGGTCGGCTCCTTCGATCTGGCCAATGCCGGCAAGGGTCCGGTGCTATACCTTTTCTCCACCCGGAATCCCGCCAGCCGCATCTTGCAGAAGTCGGCCGAGGTTTCCGGCGGTAAGTTCACGCTCATCGACTGGTTGCGTCCGGATGGCCCTCCGCGCCCTGGTAATTAAGAGGATTCGCTGGGGAGGATAGCGGGGCAGGGACGAGGGGAAACCTCCTTGGGCTCGTCGCTTGTGCCAAGTCGCCGGCCGCTAGTCTGAGTCCCATGGTAATTCCGGAACCGTTAGTCGCTCGTCGGCCTGTGGGCAGATCCTGGCGTAGCTTGTTGCTATCTTTGTCTCTGCATGGGCTGTTGGTCATCGGCGCCTGTTGGATCGTCTTCCGTTCCCCGACCCCGGCGCCCAAGCGTGAATTCACGTCTCATGCCGTGGCCGGCGGTCGGTCGGGCGGCCCGTCGGTTTCGCATCCGGTCCAGCGTAAGCCGAAGGTCTCGGTCCCGCAGCGTCGACTCACGTCGAAGTCGGCCAGTGCGACGTTGGCTTTGCCCCCGATGAAAACGACGGCACCCGAGATGGGCCTTGCCGGAATGTCCGGGGGGCAAGGGAAGGGCGGCTTCGGTCGCGGCCTCGGTGGCTTCGGTGGTAATGGCCTCGGCGCCGGCTTGGGTAATCGCGCGGGCTTCGTGGGCCGCCCGGTGATGGGAGCATTCATCCGGGCCAAACGCGTCGCGGTCTACTTGGACTGCTCGGGGTCCATGCGTTCATATCTGCCGCGCGTCGAGGCGGAGATCCGGAAGGAGTTTCCCGACGCCGACGTCTACCGCTTCGACGGCGCCCGGGTCGTAGGCTTGGGGGACACGGTCGTTTTCGGACGACGTTTCCATGGGGTCGCCCCGCGCCTGCGCGAAGGTCCGACGCAGACCCGTGTCGAGACGCTCACGCCGACCGGCCGGAGCGTCCAGGCCAAGGTCCGTTCGGCTTGTGAGAAAGGGTCGCTCGGTGCGTGGATTGATCGCCTGCTGGCGGAGCCCTACGACGCGTTGGTGGTCTTCTCCGATTTTCAGGACGGCGTCCGGTTGTATGAGACGAAGAAAGGCGAACCGAAGATGATCTATTCGGACAGTACCTACCACAAGGTCGGGGGAGCGCAGAAAGGGCATGTCCGTTGGCAACGCGAATGGCTGCAGGCCTTCGGGAAGGCCCCGCAAGGCGCCGGTCCGCGCCTCTACCTGTTCACGGTGCAGCAGGAGCCTCAGTCCTTCCTGCAGGCCTGCGTGGCCGCCTCCGGAGGGGCCTCGACTTCGGTATCATGGTTGCGGAAGGGGAGCCGCCGCTCGCCGCCTTGACGGTTGCACCCTTCGGCGGGACGGCTTGGATAGGCGCATGGCTCCCTTCACGGCTGATTACCGCGCCAATTTCTCCGATACCGACGCCGCGGGCATCGTGCACTTCTCGACCGTCTTCTTCTGGGTCGAGGCGACCGAAGAAGCCCTTTTCCGTCAACTGAAGCTGCCGTTCATCCGGGCCGAAGGCGCCAAGCTCACCGGCTTCCCGCGTGTCCGCGTCGAGTGTGATTTCCTTTCGCCGATCTATCGTGAGGACGTCGTGACCCTCGCGCTCACGCCGATCGAGATCGGCGATAAGAAGCTCGTCTGGGGCTTCGAAGCCAAGGTCGGCGAACGTGCCGTCGCGAAGGGCGCCCTCACCACCGTCTACGCTTGGCGCGACGGCCAGGGACCGATGTCGGCCGCGCTCGTGCCGCTCGAGATCAAGACGGCTTTGCAGAAGCATTTCGGCGTGTGATGACGGACGCGACGAACCAGACGAGGGAGGTGTCTCGGCTCGGCCTGATCGTCGTCGCCCTCGCCGCTTTGTTCTGGTCCGCGGTCAGTTTCGTTCCTCCGGGGCCGATGCACGCGGACGAGGCCGTCCAGTGGTCCTTGGCCAAGGAACTCTCCGAGGGAACGCCCTACAGCACGCATCAGGACAAGTTCCATGGGCCGACCTTAGCCACCGTCCTGCTCATCTCCGCCAAGCTCACCGGAACGGCGCCGGTGGACATGACCGAGCATTATCTCCGCAGCGTCGTCTCCATCTTCCTCGGCCTGATGGCGGGGGCGGCCTTGATCTTGCCGGGCGTCGGCCGGTCGGGCCGTTATGCCACCGCCGCTTTCGTCGTCTTGACGGGTGGGTGCACGCCGTTCGGCTATTACTTCGTCCAGGAGATGCTGCTGGTGGCGGGCATCGTCTGGGGTGTCGCCTCGTGGATGCGGGCTGAACAAGGCCCGCCGGCTTCCGGTTGGTGGAGTCTTTCCGGCGTGGCCTTCGGTTTCGCGCTGGCCTGCAAGGTCACCGCCGCGGCTTATCTGGTCCTGTTCCTCTTGGCCTTGCTCGTCCTGCGGCGTTTCGTTCCCGACCGGCGCTGGTTTGGTTTCGGCCTGGGACTGATCGGCGCGTGGGTCTTCTTCCAGTCCGTCGGCTTCACGGATTTCCGTGGTCTGGCGACCTGGTGGTTGCAGCTGGCCAGGGCGTTGGGCGTGGCCAGCGGCCGTTCCGAAGACACTTTGCTCGCCGTCAGCCTGTCGCCGTGGGGTTGGGCCGCGGCATGGCTTATGGTCTTCGCGCTGGCTCGCGGCGGGTTTTCACGCGGTGCTTGGCGGAGCCGGCATGAGGCCGACCTTCCGTGCATGGTGGCCGGCCTCGTCTTTCTGTTTCACCTCGCCTTGCCCTACAAGACGCCGTGGCTCCTGTTGCTCGTCTTCTCGTTGCCGCTGACCATCGCCCTGCCTTATCTCCTCGTCGGGCGAGGCTTCCGGGTGGCGGCGCTGGCGCCGGCGTTGGTGATCGTCGCCCTGATGGCCAAGGCTTCGCTGTCTTCGCATTCGCCGACATCGGACGCCGTCCTTCGTTTCCAAGCCCAGGTCGCGCGCCTGGCCGAGGCTCACGGCGACAAGTTCTTCGTCGCCGTGGACGGGGGGCATTATTGGCCGCTGCCATATTATCTCCGGCGATACCCCGTAGGTTACGGAGACTTTCCGCAGGCGGCCAAGGCGCCGCTCCGGCTGATTTACGCGACGGATGCCAGCGAGCCGGCCGTCCCGGGCTATGGGGTGTCCTCTCTGACGCTGCGTGAGGGGGGCGACCGCTATTGGGTGCTGGTTGCCAAAGGCCATGAAAGCGTTTTCATCGGAAAATAACCCCATGGAAGCCACGCCCATTATCCACAACTTTTCGCACGAGGCCTTCGGTTCCCGGTTTTGGGTACGTATCGCCTCCGAGGACGCCATCTATGCCCGCAACGCGGCCGAGGCCCTGTTCCAGCTACTCGACGACCTCGATTTCCAGACTGACCGTCGTCACGACAGCGGACCGGTCGTCTCGATCAACCAGATGCCCGAGGGCGCGATGATCGCCGCTGGCGAGCACGTGCAGGCGCTGTGGAACTTCTCGAAGGATGTCAGCGCCGAGACCGGCAAGGCGTTCGATGTCACCGCGGGTGCGTTGTTCAGTTACTGGAAGAACCGAGGCGAAATGCCTTTCAATCCTGATGACCAGGCTTGGACGCAGGTGATGTCGGCTTACCGCGATGGCGAATTCAAGCTCGAGGGCTGTGAGCTGCATTGCGTGAAATTCGGAGGTGCCATCGATTTCGGCGCCATCGTGAGGGGGTACGCCCTCGATCGCATGGCGGATATGCTCGAAAGCAGCTGGGGCATCCACCGCGCCTTGTTGATGGCCTCGGGCAGCGTGACCTTGGCCCTCGACCCTCCGGGCGACTCCAGCGGCTGGCGGATCGGCGTCGGTGCTCGCTCCGAGATCAAGCTTTGCCGTTTCGCGATGGCCAGCAAGACGGCCGATACGGTGCACGGTAATCTCATCGACCCGCGGACCGGCCAGGTGGTCTCCTTGCCCGGTCCCGTGCGTTCCATCGCGACCTCCGCCCTCGAGGCCGAAGGTCTGGCGATGGCCGCCTCGGTCCTGTCGGCCGCCGAAGCCGAGGAGTTCGTCAACCGCGGTTGCAGCCGCGGCCTCTGGCTGCCTGATGGCACCAAGCTTGGCTCGGTGACTTATTTCGAGGTGACCGACCGGCCGGAACCGGAAGCGATTACCTGAGCTTCGCTTCGATGTCGCGGAGCAGGCTTTCGCGGTTACCGGAGAAGAGGTAGGTGTCCGAGCCGAGTTTCCTGAGCGCTGCGCCGAGGACCTCCTTCGAGGGACGGCGGTTCTGCATCAGTCGCCGGAGGTAGGTCTCGAGGTCCGCGGCGATGCGCGGATGGTCGAGCTTCAGCTGCACGATGTGCATCAGCACCGCTTGGTTGGATTCGTTCTGCAGATGGGCCTGACCGAGCACGTCATTGGCTTCGTCGTAGCGCCTGGCGGCGATGAGCTTACGGCTGGCGGCGATGAGCACTTGGGGCGGCACGCCCCGGTTCTGCATCAGCTTCTGGAGGTTGATCGAGCCGATCTCCGTCTGGCCGTCGGCAAAATAAGCGATGGTGCGCAAAGCCTCGAAGGCCACCCGTGTCTCGGCGACCCATTGGTCGCGCTCGGCCTGCTTATAGAGCTCATCGACGAGCAGGATGGTCTCGCGGGCACGGCCGGCGTTGAGCAGGCATTCGACATGGACGAGGTCGAAGCGTACGCGGTTGGTGAAGCGACGTTCCTTCGCCAGTTTCGCCAGGCGGGAGGTGAGGGCCGCGTCCATCGTGTCATTACCGAAACGGGCGAGGTCGAGCATCGCTTGCTCGTAGTTGCCGAAGCGGCCGACGGCTTTTTCGATCAAGGCCTCCCGGCGGGCGCGGTTGGCTTCCCCGGGCAGGAGGTAGAGTGACTGGATGAGCGGGCCGGGCTTGTCGGGCTGGCTGATCGCCAGAAGATCAAGGCAGTCCTTGGCCCCGGTGAGATCGCCCGTGTCCTTGAGCCAGCGGGTCTTGATCTCAAGCAGGCGGGCCGTGCCCGGGTAGGCGGCGAGGGCCGCATCCAGCTCGGCCAAGGCGCCTTTCCGGTCGCCGCTTTCCCAGAGGATCTGACAGTTGAGCAGATAGCCTTCGGCGACTTGGTCCAGGCGGTGGTCCTTGATCAGCTTGGCGGCTTCGGTGAAGTTGCCGCGGAGGAAGTGAGCCTGCGCGGAGGCGAGCAGGAGGTCGGCCCGGATTTCCGGTGAGAGCTCGGGGTCGCCCACGTATTTGGCGGCGGTGGCGATCAGCCGGGCATCCTGGTCGAGCATGAAGCATCGGTAGACGTACTGGCGGAAGTATTCTTGATCTTTCTTCGCGAAGCCGAGCGACTCTTCGAGCAGCTGGTAGCCGTCCAGCGGTCGTTGGAAGGCGAAGAACAGGTCGGCGCAAAGGCGTTGGGCTTCCAGGTTCGCGGGGGTGAGCTGCGCGCCCGTGCCGATGTATTTGGCGAACTCGGCGTAGTCCTGTCGCGCCAGGGCGGCTTTGGCGACGCTGACATAGTATTCGCCTTTGCGATAGAGGTGGGCCGAGCGGCCGTAGGAATCCTTGACCGTCAGCAGTTTCTGCCGTTCGCGCAGACGGACTTGTTCCTTGTCCAAGAAGAGGTTGGCCGCCGAATTGGCCAAGGTGTCCGGCAGGTAGAGGTACATGTCGGCCCGGCGCGTGGACGGGATGCCGTTCATGTATTTCTCCTTGAAGAGGTTCATCTCCGAGAGGCCGACCCAGAGGATCAGCAGGAAGACCGGGAACAGCAGGCCGATCCGTCGCCAGTGCGGCCGGTATTTCCGTTCCTTGTAGCCGATGGCCTCGACGATGACCATCCCCAGCAGGATAGGGTAGCTCGAGCGTGAGCTCTGCCCTTGGCCATAGACGTAGTGAGGGTCGGCTGACATGCCTGGCATGATGTTCCCGCTCCCCTTGGGGCGGGCAAGAGCCGATTGGCCGTCAGAGGCTCGCCGCAGCCTCTTGGGCGGTCTTGACAGGGGCGAGGCAGGTCTGGCCTACGCAGACGCCGTAGCCGGCTTCAGCGGGCGTCGTGAGCAGGAAGACGGGCCGATATGGTCGGGCGTGAGGCGCGGTCTTGTCGTCCCCGTTGAGGGAGCCCTGCAGATCATCCCATGGCCCCGCAGATTTCACGGTCGCATGGCCGATGGCGAAGCGCGCGATCCCATCTAGGGCGTGGGCGACACCGTTGGGGACGTTCTTGCAGAGGCCTCCGTAGGCGGTCGTGAGGTCGTTGAACTCGCGGCTCCATCGGCCATCCGATGAGAGCACCTGGATCTGGCCGAAGCCATGGAGCAGGGAGGAATTGCCCGCCGGCACGGCGTTATCGAACCAGTCCTTCTGGCGGACCGAAAGGTCTTCGCGCTCGGCCGGCACCACGAAAGAGCCGATGGAATGGGGGTCTCCGAAAAGCGTCTGAGCCGCGAGCAGCAGGCTTTCGGCCCGGGCGGCGTAAGGGTGTGCCTGGCCCGGCCGAGCCCAGTCCGCGTAAGCGGCGAGCGCAAGCTCCGCTTCGGCGAGCCAAGCGTACTCGCTCAGGTTGCCGGTAAGGGTGACCTTGTCTTCGTGCGCGACGGCGCGGAGGCGGACGGCGCCGTCCTCCGTGGCGAAGCGTTCCCAGAGGTTGGCCTCGGTCGCGATGGCGAGTTCGAACCAATCCTTGCGTCCGAGGATCCAGGCGGCCTTGGCGAGGTTGCCGACCAAGAGCGCATTCCAGTTGAGCAGATTCTTGCTATCGCGCGCCGGCTGGGGTCGCCGATCGCGTATCGTCAGCAGCTTGGCCCGAGCGTCCGCGAAGCGGCGGCGGGCGGCATGGTCGCCTTTCAGTTTGGGGATGTTCTTCCCTTCGAAGTTGCCCTTGTCGGAAAGTCCGTAGGCCTGCGCGAAAGCGAAGGCGTCGTCGCCGAGGGCGGCCGCCACTTCGGGCGCGGTCCAGACGTAGGTCGTGCCTTCGTGATGGTCGGTGTCGGCGTCGAGCGAAGCGGCGAACAGGCCGTTAGTCGTACGCATCTCGCGGAGCAGCCAGCCCACCGTCTCGGCGCAGATGTCGGCGTAAAGGGGGTCGCGGTACCGCGCCCAGGCTTCGGCGTAGGTGCCGAGCAACTGGGCGTTGTCGTACAGCATCTTCTCGAAGTGCGGGACGGTCCAGTCGCGGTCCACGCAGTAACGATGGAAGCCGCCGCCCATCTGATCATACAATCCTCCGCGCGCCATCGCGCCGAGGGTGATCGTGAGGACCGCGTCGACGCGCGAGGCAAGGGCGCGGTCGGCTTCGACCGCCGCCGAGCCGCGCAGGCCGAGCAGCAGGTTCAGCGTGTGCGGGGCCGGGAATTTCGGCGCGGCGCCGAAGCCGCCGAAGGTGTCGTCGTGCTGCTCGCAGATACGCCGCGCGGCGGCGACGAGGTCGTCAGGGGTGGGCGCGCTGCCGTCGGCGTCGGGCGCCCGCGTAAGGTGCGTGAGGTTCTGCGCGATGGCGTCCGCGTTGGCGGCGAGCTCGGACTTGTTGCGATGGTAGAAATCCGACACGCGCATCAGCAGCTGTGGCCAAGGGACCTGCCCGTGGCCGCGGTCTTCGGGCGGGAAGTAGGTGCCGCCGAAGAAGGGACGTCCGTCCGGCAGGCAGAAGCAGTTGAGGGGCCAGCCGCCGTGGCCTTGGATCATCTGCACGGCGTCCATCATCAGCTTGTCGACTTCGGGGCGTTCTTCGCGGTCGACCTTGATGCAGACGAAATGCTGGTTCATCAGGTCCGCGATCCAGGGCTGCTCGAAGGATTCGCGGGCCATGACGTGACACCAATGGCAGGAGGAATAGCCGACCGAAACCAGCACGGGTCGGTCCTTCGCCTTGGCCTCCGCGAAGGCCTCGGGGCACCACGGCCACCAATGCACGGGGTTGGCCTCGTGTTGGCGGAGGTAGAGCGAGCTTTCGTGGGCCAGGCGGTTCGACACGACCCGAAGGTTGGCATCCTTCGGCAGGGTGCAACAAAGACCGTTTCCGAGCCGTTCGACTTGCAGGGGAGGGGGCGAAGGGCAAAGGTCTGCGGGTGCCTTCCGTCCGCCCCCGTCGCGTCATCGGTCGTCCTTCCGGACGGTCCGTAGTCGTGCCTGCCTGACCATGTCCACCATCCGCATCCTTGAGGCCACGGTGGCCAACCAGATCGCCGCCGGCGAAGTGGTGGAGCGTCCGGCCGCGGTCATCAAGGAACTGCTGGAGAACTCCCTGGATGCCGGCGCCCGCCGCGTGACGGTCGATTTCTCCCGTGGTGGCAAGGCCCGGATGATCATCGAGGACGACGGTAAGGGGATGACTGGTGACGAAGCCCTGCTCAGCCTTGAACGTCATGCGACCAGCAAGATCCAGCTGGCGTCGGACCTCGACCGTATCGCGACCTTCGGTTTCCGCGGTGAAGCGCTGCCGTCGATCGCCAGCGTGGCGCGCTTCACGATGCAGACGCGTCCGGCGGACGCGCCCTCAGGTACCGAGATCGCGGTCAACGGCGGCAAACTTGTCCATCGTCGCGACCATGGCATGGCCCCCGGCACGCGCATCGAGGTCTCCAATCTCTTCCACCCCGTCCCGGCCCGCCTGAAGTTCCTGAAGTCGGACGAGACCGAGGCCGCGCACATCGTCCGCCTCGTCAGACTCTATGCCATCGCCCATCCGGAAGTGGGCTTCCTGCTGCGCGAGGACGGCCGCGAGATCTTCCGTTCGCCGGGCAACGCCCCCTTGTTGGACCGTGTCCGCGAAATCTGGGGCCGACAAGTCGCGGAAGAGGTCACGATCATGCCGGCCTTCGAGCGACCAGGCATGCGCCTCAGCGGCCTGCTAGGCAAGCCCGGCGTCAGCCGCGGCACCCGTCAGGATCTCGTGACGGTGGTCAACGGCCGTCCGGTGGACAGCCGCACGATGGCCTTCGCGCTGACCGAGAGCTACCACACGCTGATCCCTAAGGGACGTTACCCGCTGGCGTTCGTCTTCCTGGAGATGGACCCGGCCTGGGTCGACGTGAACGTCCATCCCGCCAAGCGTGAGGTGCGTTTCCGCGACGAAGCCAAGGTCCGCAATTTCCTGATTGAGTCCGTCCTCGCCGTCCTGCGCGCCCGGGCTGACGACGGTCTGCCGGCTGCGACGATTCCTGCGATCACGCCGGCGACGCCATTGGCAGTGTCAGCGGCGCCGACGACGAGCTCGCCGATCGCGCATGGCGGAGCGTCGCCCGCATATGCGCCGCCTTCCACCGCTCCGGTTACGCCAAGCCATGCGCCGGCGGTGAGGCTGGGCTGGCGTCTGCTTTCGCGTCTTCGCGAAGAGCGGGCCGTCTTCGAGACGCCCACCGGCCTCGCCATTCTCGATATCGGCGCGGCCCACCAGCGCGTGCTCTACGAATCCATCCTGGCGCAGTTCACCGCGCAGAAACCGATCAGTCAGCCGATGCTCGTGCCGCTGAGCATCGAGCTGGATCCTCTGCCCGCCGCGGTCCTGAAGGAGCGGATGCCGTTGCTGGCTTCCGCCGGTTTCGACTTCGAGGAGTATGGCCGCAACTTCTGGCGTATCCAGGCGCTCCCCGCGTGGCTCGAGCCCGAAGACGCCTTGGCCTTCGTGCGCGACTTGCTGGCCGAGATGGCCCGCCGTGAGGGCGACTTCGGCCGTCCTTCGCTGGCCTATGATGCCCTCGCCAAACTCGCCGTGACCAAGGCCCGTCGTAAGGGCGACAGTCTTGCGGACGCCGAACTGATGGAGCTGGTGCAGTCGCTTTTCCGCACCGCGCAGCCGGGCAGTTGTCCGCGCGGTCGCCGGACATATGTCGAGTGGACGGACGCCGACCTGACCCGCCGTTTCGGCTGATCAGCGGCGGCCCTTGTGGCGCTTCGGGGAGGCAGGCTTACCGGTGCGCAAGGACTCGATCTGGTCGCGCAGGTTCGCCGCGCGTTCGAACTGTAGTTCGTCCGCCGCCGCCAGCATCTCGGCCTCCATGTCCGCCAAGACGCGCGCGATATCGCGGTCATCCGTGCCTTCGGCCACCGCGAGGGCTTCGTCGGCCTCCAGGTCCACGAGGCTCTCCTCGATCTTACGCTGCGTGCTCTTCGGCGTGATGCCGTACTTCGTGTTATGGGCCTCCTGACGCTTGCGGCGGTCGCCGCAGATCGTCAGGGCGCGAGTGAGGGACTTCGTCATCACATCGGCGTAGAGCAGCACCTTGCCCTCCAGGTGGCGGGCGGCGCGGCCTGAGGTCTGGATGAGGCTCGTCTCGCTGCGGAGGAAACCTTCCTTGTCGGCGTCGAGGATGCCGACAAGCGCCACTTCTGGCAGGTCGAGCCCTTCGCGGAGAAGATTGACGCCCACCAGGACGTCGAAGGAGCCGGCGCGCAGGCGGCGGAGGATCTCGACGCGCTCGATCGCATCGATGTCGGAGTGCAGGTACTCGACCTTCAGGCCGCTGTCCCGCATGAAGTTGGCGAGGTCTTCCGACATCCGCTTCGTGAGCGTCGTGACGAGCGTGCGGTAACCGCGGGCGGCGACGGCCTTGGCCTCGCCGATGATGTCCTCGACCTGGCCGGCGATCGGCCGGACTTCCATGATCGGGTCGAGCAATCCCGTCGGGCGGATGACCTGCTCGGCGATGACGGATGACACCTTGTATTCGTGGGGTGCCGGCGTGGCGGAGACGTAGACTGCCTGTTCGACCAGCGTATCGAATTCCTCGGGGCGCAGCGGACGGTTCTCGAGGGCGGAAGGCAGACGGAAACCGAATTCGACGAGGCGTTCCTTGCGGGCGCGGTCGCCGTGATACATCCCGCCGATCTGCGAGACCGAGACGTGGCTTTCGTCGATGAAGACCAGCTTGTCCTTCGGGAAGAAGTCCAAGAGGCAGTGCGGCCGTTCGCCGGGGCGGCGGCCGGACATGTGCATCGAGTAGTTTTCGATGCCTGGGCAGAAGCCCGTCTCACGGAGCATCTCGAGGTCATGTTCGACGCGCATGCGGATACGCTGAGCCTCCACGAGGCGGTTCGTCTTCTCGAAATGGTCGACGCGTTCTTCGAGTTCCGCCCGGATGGCCGCGGCGGCGGCTTTCACACGGCCGGGAGCCATCACATATTGGTTGGCCGGGTAGAGGTCGAACTTCTGCAACTGCTTGCCGGGCTTCACGCTGACCGGGTCGAGTTCGCGGATGGCCTCGAGCGTATCGCCCCAGAATTCCAGGCGGACGGCGGACTCCATGTAGGCCGGCCAGACGTCGATCGTCTCGCCGCGGGCGCGGAAGTTGCAGCGTTCCAGGATGGCGTCGTTGCGGACGTATTGGTTGGCGACGAGCTTCGCGAGGAGTTCGTCGCGGCGCATCGTCATGCCGGCCTTGAGCGCGATCATCGCGGCCAGGAAGTCTTCGGGCGAGCCGAGGCCGTAGATGCAGGAGACCGAGGCGATCACGACCACGTCGCGCCGGGAGAGCAGGGCGCTGCTGGCGCTGATGCGCAGCCGCTCGATGTCCTCGTTGATGGCGGAATCCTTCTCGATGAAGGTGTCCGTCGACGGCACGTAGGCTTCCGGCTGGTAGTAGTCGTAGTAGCTGACGAAGTATTCGACGGCGTTCTCGGGGAAGAAGTTCTTGAACTCCGAGTAGAGCTGGGCGGCCAGCGTCTTGTTGTGCGAGATGATGAGCGCTGGGCGTTGCTGCTGGGCGATCAGGTTCGCCATTGTGAACGTCTTGCCGGAGCCCGTCACGCCGAGGAGAGTCTGACGGCCGTTGCCGGCGCGCAGGGAGGCGTCGAGCGCGGCGATCGCGGTCGGCTGGTCGCCCATCGGGCGGTAGTCGGATTTGAGACGGAATTCCATCTCAGCCCAGGCGCCCACGGGCGAGCCACTGCGGGTCGACTTCGGAGAGGTCCTTCACGATGTGGTGCGCACCGATAGGCTCGAGCTGCTCGCGGGTATTGGTTGTCGCGAGGGCGATCGTGATGAATCCGCCGGACAGTCCGGCCTGCAGGCCCGAGAAGGAGTCTTCGAAGACGAAGGACGTCGCCGGGTCGCCGCCGCCGAGGGCGCAGGCCTTCAGGAAGACTTCGGGGTCCGGCTTACCCTTCGTCACGTCCTCGCTGGCGACCGCGCCGAAGAAGAAGTGTCCGATGCCGAAGAGCTCGAAGGAGAGCGCGAGGTTTTCCTTGTGCGTGGAGGTGCCGATGACGCAAGGGATGCCGAGGTTGTTGAGCGCGCCGCAGAGTTCGCGGACGCCAGGCAGCAGGCGGACATGGCCGGTGCGGGCGATGTCGCGGTAGAGGGCTTCCTTGCGGTTGGATAGCCGTTTCACTTCGGCAGGGTCACGCGACCAGTTCAAGATATCAGGAATGATCAGCTCGTTGCGCTTGCCAAAGCCGCGCTTGAAGTGGTCGGCCGGCAGGGGGAGCTTCTCTTCCTTGGCCAAGGCTTCCCAGGAGCGTTCATGGGCGACGGAAGAGTCGATGACGACCCCATCCCAATCGAAGACGGCGACGGTACGAGGCATGCTCAGTGCTTGTCCCAAGGCAGCGTGACCTTGATGGGCCGATGCTCCCAGACGTTGAAGGGTTCGAAGATCTGACCCGGTGCGAGGATGCCGTTCGGATCGAGGGCCTTCTTGATCGCCAGCATCGCGCCGATCTCAGCCGGCGTGTGCTGGAGCGTCAGGAACGGGGACTTCGCGAGGCCGATGCCGTGTTCCCCTGTGATTGCTCCGCCCAATTCGACGACCTTTTCCATCACCTCGCGGATGGCCAGCTCGGCCTTGCGGCAGTGCTCCGGATTGAACCGGTCATACATGATGTGCACGTGGAAGTTCCCGTCGGCGGCGTGGCCGAAGGTCGGCGTGGCCAGGCCGATGCGGTCGCGGACCTCGCGGGTGAAGCGGAGCAGGGCGACGTAGCTGCGGATCGGCACCACCACGTCCTCGTTGAGCTTGGCGTCGCCGAGGGCGAACATCGCCTGCGAGCAGGTGCGGCGGAGTTCCCAGAGCGCTTCGGCTTCCGCTTCTCCCTCGGGCGCCCGGAAAGCGACCGCGTGTCGCTTCGCCCAGGCGATGACCTTGACCGCGTCGTCCGCCAGGACGGCCGGGTGGCCGTCGATTTCGACGAGCAGGGCGGCATGGGTTTCGGGCGAGCCAGCCAGCTCCGCGTCCGTGAAGACGCGCTTCCCGCGACGCTTCTCGGTGGCGGCGACCGTCTGGACGTCGAGGAATTCGAGCACCGACGGGTTCACGCGCAGCGAAATCAGGTCGATGGCCGCTTCGAGCGCGGCTTCGTCGGTGCGGAAGGCCAGCAGGAAGGTGCGACGGGCGGCGGGCAGGATGGAGAGCTTGAGCGTGGCCTTCGTGATCACGCCGAGCGTGCCTTCGGAGCCGATCCAGAGGTCGCGCAGGTTGAGGCCGCTGACGAACTTGCGGAGCGGAGCGGCCCAGCGGACCTTCTCGCCGGTGGGCAGGAAGCCTTCGAGCGCATAGACGTGGTCGCGGACCACGCCGTACTTCGCGGCGCGCAGCCCGCCGGCGTTAGTGGCGATGTTGCCGCCGATGCTGCAGTGCTTCACCGACGACGGATCGGGCGGGAAGAAGAGTCCGTGCGGAGCGGCAAGGTCGTTGATGCGGGCCGTGATCGCGCCGGGCTGGACGGTCGCCATCGATGACTCCGGATCGATCTCGATCTTATCCCAATGGTCGAGGTGGATGACCCAGCCGCCTTGGATCGGGGCGCAGGCGCCGGTCGTGCCGGTGCCGCGGCCGCGGACCGTGACGGGCACGCGATGTAAGTTGGCGAGCTTCAGCGTGACGCCGATGTCCTCCTCCGTGGCCGGACGGATGACCGCCTCGGGCATGAAGGACAGGCGCATGTTGTCGAACGACGCGGCGAAGCACGCGGCTTCGTCGGTCAGGACGACTTCCGGACCCAGCTTCGCCAGGAGGGCCTGGGTGGCGGCGGGATGCGTCTGCGCGGGAGGGCTCACGCCTCCCATCAAGCAGGGTTAGCCCAGTTCGGCAAGCCACGCCGTCGCCTCGGCGTCGGAAGGCATGCGCCAATCGCCGCGGGGGGAGAGGGCCAGCGAGCCCACTTTGGGTCCGTCGGGCATGACCGAACGCTTGAACTGCTGGCTGAAGAAGCGGTTCAGGAACGAGCGCAGCCAGTGGCGGATCTCCGTCTGGTCATATTTCCCGGCAAAAGCGTGCTCCGCGATCCAGAGGACCTTCGACGGGCGGAACCCGTTGCGGATGACGTGATAAAGGAAGAAGTCGTGGAGCTCGTACGGTCCGACCAGCATCTCCGTCTGCTGGGCGATCTCGCCGTCGTCTCCGGGGGGCAGCAGTTCGGGGCTGACCGGGGTGGCCACGATATCCTCCAGGATCGTGCGTTCGGTGCCGACGTGGCGAGCGTGCGCGGCCCAGCCGACGAGGTGCTTCACCAAGGTCTTCGGCACGCCGATGTTCACGTGATACATCGACATGTGGTCGGCGTTGAAGGTGCACCAGCCGAGCGCCGCTTCGGAAAGGTCGCCGGTGCCGACGACGAAGCCGTGGCTCTGGTTAGCGACGTCCATCAGGATCTGAGTGCGTTCGCGGGCCTGGGCGTTCTCGAAGGTGACATCGTGCTTGCCGGCCGGATGCTGGATGTCGCGCAGATGTCGTTCGACCGCGTCGTTGATGGTGATCTCGCGGGCAGTGATGCCGAGCGTCTCCATCAGGCGCATCGCGTTGACGCGGGTGCGGGCGGACGTGCCGGGGCCGGGCATCGTGAGGCCGATGATGCCCTTGCGGTCGAGGCCGAGACGGTTGAAGGCTTCGAGCGTGACCAGCAAGGCGAGGGTGGAGTCGAGGCCGCCCGAGACGCCGATGACGACGTGCTTGAGGCCCGTGTGGCGGATGCGTCGGGCGAGGCCCGTCGACTGGATGGCGAAGATCTCCTGACAGTTCTCGTCGCGGCGGTGCGGGTCCGACGGCACGAACGGATGCTGGCTGAAGCGCCGGCGCAGCTTGGGCGTCTGGCCGGTCGGTATGCCGAGGGTGAAGCCGACCACGCGCGGGCGCACGGCCACCGGCGCGCCGAAGAAGGTGCTGTTACGGCGGCGTTCGGCTGCGAGGCGATCGAGGTCGATCTGCGAGACGATCAGGGCGAGGTCGAAGCGGAAGCGTTCGGATTCGCCGAGCACGACGCCGTTCTCGGCGATCAGGCCGTGGCCGCTGTAGACGATGTCCGTGCTCGATTCGCCGGCGCCGGCGGCCGCGTAGACGTAGGCGGCGAGGCAACGGGCGGACTGCGACTTCACGAGGTCGCGGCGGTAGGCGGCCTTGGTCAGGAGCTCGTCGCTGGCCGAAAGGTTGCAGAGCAGGGTGGCGCCGGCGAGGGCCTGGGCTCCGCTGGGAGGTTCGACGGCCCAGAGGTCTTCGCAGATCTCGATGCCGAGCATGCAGTCCGGCATGTCGGTCGCTTGGAAGAGGAGGTCGGTGCCGAAGGGGACCTTCTGGCCGAGGAGTTCGACTTCGGCGACCGGTGCGACCCGGGCGGAGGCGAACCAGCGCTGCTCGTAGAATTCCCCGGTGTTCGGAAGGTGGGTCTTCGGGACGACCCCGAGGATCTTGCCGCGGGAGACCGCCACGGCCACGTTGAAGAGGCGTCCGTTGACCTCCAGCGGGGTGCCGACGAGGGCGGTGAGGCCAAGCTTGGCCGTAGCCTCGCAAACCTGTCCTAGGGCCTTTACGGCGCCGTTCAGGAGGGTCCGCTGGCCGAAGAGGTCGCCGCAGCTGTAGCCGGTCAGGCAGAGTTCGGGGAGGACGACGATTTCCACCCCTTCTTGGGCGGCTTTTTCCAGGGCCTGGATGATCAGGGTGGCGTTGGCCGCAGGGTCCCCCAGGCGGAGGGCCGGCGAGGCGGCCGCCACGGTCACAAAACCGTTCTGGTGGATGCGGTTGGACATCAAAGGACTGTTAACGGTCATGTTCACCGTTGACCGATGGGGAGGCAACCCGAAAGGTCTGCCCAACCCTGTTAAAGGGGGGTCTTATGTCCGCTCAGCCGCTCAAAGAAGTCCGTATCTTTTCGCCTGCCACCGTGGCCAACGTGGCCTGCGGTTTCGACGTGCTTGGCTTCTGCATCGACGCCCCCGGCGACGAGATCGTGGCCCGGTTCTCGACGACCCCCGGCCTGCGCATCACCAAGATCACCGGTGACGATGGTCGCCTGCCTCTCGACTCCAAGAAGAACACCGCTGGCGTCTCCGCCCACGCGCTCCTCCGCCACCTCGGCAAGAGCGACCTCGGTATCGAGATGGAGATCCACAAGAAGATGCCCTTCGGTAGCGGCCTCGGCTCCAGTGCCGCGAGCGCGGTCGGCGGCGCCTTCGTCGTCAATCGTCTCCTGGGCGATCCGCTGACCCGCCGTCAGCTCCTGCCTTTCGTGGTCGCCGGCGAAGCCGCGGCCGATGGCGCCTGGCACGCCGACAACGTCGGCCCGTGTCTCCTCGGCGGCATCACCCTCATCCGCTCCAACGCCGAGCTCGACGTCATGGACGTACCGATCCCGGAACGTCTCTGGGCCGCGGTCGTGCACCCCGACATCGTCGTGCTGACCAAGGTCGCCCGCGAGATCATGCCCCGCCAGATCCAGCTCGAGACCTCGACGCAGCAGAGCGGTAATCTCGGCGGACTGCTCTGCGGCTTCTTCAAGAGCGACTACGCGCTCATCGGCCGTTCGCTGCATGACCTGATCGCCGAGCCGCACCGCCATCGCCTGATCCCCGAATTCTATCGCGCCAAAGCCGCCGCCATGGCCGCCGGCGCGTTGGGCTTCTCGATCTCCGGCGCCGGCCCCAGCGTGTTCGCGCTCTGCGACGGGGAGGAGACCGCCCGTAAGGTCGCCGCCGCCGTCGCCGCCGTGTTCTCTTCGGTGCCGATCAAGGCCACGCCTTACGTCTCGCGCATCAATCCCAAGGGTGTCCATGTCCTCTCCGAGTCCTAAGTTGGAATTCGTCTCCACCGCCGACGCTTCCTGTCGCGGTTCCCTGCGTGACGTACTGCTTTCGGCCATGCCCGCCAAGGGCGGCCTCTGGGTGCCGACGCATATCCCGCAGATCCCGCCTGATTTCGTCGAGCGCCACCGTGACGCGTCCTACGCCGATCTGGCCGAGGCCGTCGTGGCCCCTTATTTCGCCGAAGTCCTCGGGCCGACGGTCCTCCGTCAGCTCTGTCAGGAAGCCTTCAATTTCCCGGTCCCGCTCATCCGCCCTGAGAAATTCAAGGGCACGCCTGCCGAACGCATCGCGGTCCTCGAGCTCTTCCAAGGTCCGTCTGCGGCTTTCAAGGACTTCGCCGTCCGCACGCTCGTGCGCGTCACCGCGCGCGTCCTTGGCGACGAATTTCCGCAGCTGACTGTCCTCGCCGCGACCTCCGGTGACACCGGCGCCGCCGTGACCGAAGCCTGCGCCGGCGTCCCGGGCGTCCGCGCGGTGGTGCTCTATCCTCGGATCGGCGTCAGCGGCGTGCAGGAATCGCAGATCGCCCGGGCCCGTCCAGGCGTGGTCGCGCTATCCGTCGACGGTACGTTCGATGATTGTCAGTCCATGGTGAAGCGCGCCCTCGCCGACGAGTCCTTGCGCCGACACCGCCCGCTGCTCACGGCCAACTCCATCAACCCCGTCCGCCTGATCGCCCAGGTTCCGTTCGCTTTCCACGCCAAACGCCTGTTGGCGCCCGGTCGCCGCATGGGCATCGTGGTGCCGTCGGGTAATCTGGGCAACGTCGGCGCCGTCCAGCTGGCCCGCCGCATGGGTCTCGATGTCGCCGCGCTCGTCGCCGCGACCAACACCAATTCGCCCCTGCCTGACTTGTTCGCCACCGGTGAATACCGTCCGCGGCGTGCCACGCCCACGGCCTCCAATGCCATGGACATCGGCGATCCGAACAACCTCAGCCGCTTGCTCGCCTGGCGGGAAGGTGGCCCGGCCGTGAGCGCGGTCACCGTCGACGACAAGGCCACGCTCGACGCCATGCGTCGCGTGCGTGACGCCAGCGGTTATATCCTTTGCCCGCATACCGCGGTCGGCTGGAAGGCCGCCGAGGATCTCCTGGCCCGCGATGGTGCGAAACTCGACGATGTCATCGTCTTCGGCACCGCGCACCCGGCCAAGTTCCCGGACGTGCTGCGTGAGGCCTTCGGCGACGCCAATGCTTCCCGTTTCCCGGGCGAGCTGCCGGCGCCGGCTCCGATCAAAATCGGCAACGACTTCGAAGCCGTCCGCAAGGTCCTCGAGTCCGAGGCCGGCTTCGGTTGCTGAGCGGGGTACGAAAAAGGCCGCCTGGTAGGCGGCCTTCGTAGGCGGTCCTCGCGGAGCGCTTATTCCGTGTCGGACACCGCGAACGTGACGTTCGAGATGTTCGCCTTGGCGAGGCAGTCGAGGACGTTGATCACTCGGTCGTAGCGGGCGTTCTCTTCGGCCTGTACCGTGATGAGGAGCTTCGTCTTGGACTGTTCGGCGGCCTGGCCCATCTGCTTCATCTGGTTGAAGAGGTTTTCGAGCAGCTTGTCGCCAGGTGCACCGACGGAATCCTCATTGAGGGTGACTTCGCCCGACTCACTGATGCCGATCGTGACCTCGTCCGGCAGTTCGGTTTCCTTGGCCGTCTCGGCGTTGCCAGGCAGGGTGGTCTTCAGCTCGTGTTCGACCTTCACGGCGCCGGCCATGACCATGAAGAAGAGCATGATCACGAAGACCACGTCGATCATCGGGGCGATCTGGAAGCCGGGGGCGGCTTCGGGTTGTTCTTCGCGCTGTTTCATGGCTTATTCTTCGTGGTTGAGGCCGGAGAAGGCGATGTTGTCGATGCCGGCTTCGGCGCCCCATTCAAGGGCCTTGGAGATGTATTTCGCGTGGCACTCCTTGTCGGCACGGATCAGCAGGCGGTACTTCTCGTTCGTACCCTTGCGGTCGGCCAGTTCCTTTGAGATGCCGTCCTTGTCGTTCGGATCGAGTTCGCGGTCGTCCAGCTTGTACTTGGCCTGGCCCGTGGTCTTGTCCCAGGAGATGTTGATGAGTCCGGCCGCGGCCTTGTCGTCGCGCTTTACGCCGTTCGAGGCGACCGGCAGCGAGATGTTCTTGTCGACCTTCAGCACCTGCGACGAGGTGATGGACATGAAGAAGATGAGCAGCACCAGGAGCACGTCGATCATCGGCGCGACCTGGAACTCCGGTTCCCCTTCTCCGCCTCCTCCTCCGCCTGCCATGGCTGTGTTCGTTGGTTAGGGGTGGAGAGAGCTTACGCCTGGACGTTCGTGGACGCGTTCCAGTCGGGCTTGCCGGCGTAGATTTCTTCGTCGCCGACCTTGCGGCCTTCGACTTCTTCGTACGGGAAGGCACGGAACAGGCCCGTCACGATCTCGGTGATGTCGTGGATGCCCTTGTTGATGCGGTTCGCCAGTAGGTAGTAGGAGATAAATGCCGGGATGGCGATGAAGAGGCCGGAGGCGGTTGCCACGAGCACTTCACCGATAGCGCCGGAGAGCTTGGAGGGGTCGCCCACGCCGGAAGTGCCGAGGGTTTCGAAGGCGCTCATCATGCCGGTCACGGTACCGACCAGGCCGATCATCGGGGTGCAGACGCCGATCACGGAGAGGTAGGAGGAGCGGCCTTTGAGTTCGGCGTTAACGCGGGTGATTTCAGAGATGATGGCCTCTTCGGTCATGGTCTTGCCATCCGGGGTGAAGGCGACGCCGGCACGGACGACGTCGGCGAGCGGGGAGCCGGCGGTCTTGGCGAAAGAGTAGGCGCCGATGTAATCGCCCTTCTTGAAGAGTTCGCGGAGCTGGGTGACGTGGTCAGCAGGGTAGAGTTTGCCGGCGCTCGTACGGATGTAGCCGTCGACGATGAACCAGATCATGGCCACGGAGCAGGCCGTGATCGGGTACATGACCCATCCGCCTTCGATGAACAGGTCCATGAGGGTCTTTTTGTGGACGCCGCCGGCGGCTTCCTGAGCCGAGGCGACGATGGTCATCAGGCCGAGGAGGACGACGCTGAAGGAGGAGTTACGGAGGTTCATCTTCATGATGATGGGGTGTAGTTAGGTTTTAGGTTAGGTTTTGGAAGGGGGCAAGGACTCACTTATTGGCTTCGACGCCTTCTTCGGCGGCGAGCTTGGGTTTCGCCATGATGACGCCCTCGGGGAGGGGGCCGCCGGCGGCGATCTTCTTCTGGTCGGCCTCGGCCAAGGCGCGCTCCTCCTTGGGGAGCATGCGTTTGGCTTCTTCGGCCTCACGGGAGACCGGGAAGGAGACGATGATGTCGTAGAGGTAGCGGTTCGAGATGGACTCGAGCTTCTGTTCCTTGAGGGCGGGGCTGTCCATGCCGCGGAAGCAACGGGCGGCACCGAGCAGGGCCTTGGGGATGAATTCGGTCTCGGAGCCGAAGAAGACCGGTACGCGGAGGTAGGTGGTCATCGCGGCCTCGTACTTCTTCGAAGCGAAGAGGGAGTTGCCCTTGACGATATGGAGGCGGGCCTGGAGCTCGTTGCTGTCGACCTTGGTCAGGAGTTCGGTCGATTCGGCTACGACGGCGTCATGATCACCCTTGCGGGCGCGCTGCATAAGCCGCGCGAGCTGAATCTGGGTGGCGACTTCTGGCAGCTTGGCGGCCTCTTCTTTCTCGAGATTATCGAGGAAGGCCGCCGTGGCGGCGTCGTTTTCGAGCCGGTCGAGGGCGTCGAGTTTCACGATGGAGGCCTTGACCCACCAGGAGCCGGGCACGTTCTTGATGGGCTCGAAGAACTTCAGCACCGCTTCGATGTTGTCGAGGGCCTTGGCGGGCTCGCCGCGGTTGACGTTGGCCTGGGCCTCCTTGAGGCGGGCGGGCGTCGGCCAGATGACCTCGGTGACTTCGGAGAGCTTGCGCGTCAGCGTGACTTCGATGCCGCCTTGGTTGCTCGTGCGGTCGATGGTTCCTTTGATTACGTTGATCGTGCCTTTCTTCGGGTCGACGACTGGCTTCGGTGGGATGGAGCTATCCATCTTGAAAGGATCGTTGATCTCCCAGCGTTCGCCCTTGAAGACGAAGGTCTGGGCCGGCGCGGAGGCAGCCGCGAACAGGGCAAAGGCAGGAAGAAGGAGGGAGAGGCGCATGTTGATCAGAGTCCGAGGAGAAAGGCTTTGGCTTCCTGGGCTTCGCGGGTGTCCTTGATGCGGTCCTTCTCGAGCATCTCCTTCAGGAGCACCTTGGCGGCGTCCTTCTGGTTGAGCTTCGTGGCGAACAGCTTGGCCGAAGCGAAATAGGACTTGGCGGCCCAGACCTCATATTTCTTCCAGGTCATGTAGCAGCGGCGATAGTAGGCGATGGCTTCGTTGTAGCCCTTCTCGTCGGTCGCCTGGCGTTCGGCCATGAGGCCCAGCCAGTAGAGGGAGGCCGCGGTCTTCTCGCCGCGCCACTCCTTGGTCTTGGCGATTTCTTCGAATTCCTTCTTGGCCTCGGCGTACTTCGAAAGTTCGGCGAGGCTGCGTGCACGGGTGAAGCGCAGGTCGAGCTCCTTCGACATCAGGATGTTGTTGTCGATGGCTTCGTTGCAGAAGGAAAGGGCTTCCTTGTACTTCTTCTGCGCGAAGTTGATCTCCGCCATGCCGGCGAAGCCGTAATCGGCGTACTCGGACGCGCGGGAGTGCTCGAGGATATAGCCGAAATACTCGGCAGCCTTCTGGTGGTTTCCCTTGGCGATCAAGCTGTCGCCGACCATCGCGAGGATCGTCGGGTTGAGCTCCTCGGCCTTGAAGTTCTGGGCGATCTTGGCGAAGTTGGCGGCGGTCTTCTCGGGTTCGCGGGTGAAGATGGCCAGCTGCCCGAGCGCGAAGAAGCCGCGGGCCTGGGCGACCAGGGAATTGCGATGTTCTTCGAGACGGAGGAGCTTGGTGAGTTCCTTCTCGGCCTCGGCGCTGGTGTAGGCGCCGGGCTCGGGCTTCGCGCCGGGCTTCACGCGCTTGATCTTGCGGGCCAGCTTCTCGGCGAGGAAGACGATGAGTTTCTCGGTGCCTTCCTGAGTGCGGTCATTAATCGACTCGGAGACGGCGTCGGAGAGGATCTTCAGCGCACGCTTCTTCTGGTCGGCGATGGAGACCTGGCGCTTGGCTTCGACCTTGGCCAGTTCGGCTTCGAGCTCGGCGGAGAGCTTGCGGACGGATTCCTTGGCGACGTTGATCTCGGGTTGGGTGACGCCCTGCTTGCGCTCGAGGGTATCGACGGCCTTGCGCGCCTCGGCGAGCTGGGCGCTGAATTTCTTGCGGACCTTCTCGGCTTCGGCGGCGAACTCCGGCATGTCGCCCATGCGTTCGGTGGAGCGGATGACTTCGTAGAGGTAGGTCATCGCCTTCGGGTCGTTGTGATTCCAGTCGAAGATCTCCCTGAAGAGGTCTCGCATGCGCTTATGTTCGCCACGACCCGGGAGGAGCTTGCGGAGTTCGCCTAGGGCGAATTCCAGGGCCTGCGGATTGGTGCGAGCGCTCTTGGCCGCGGCCTCGTAGGCGTCGATGGCCTTATTGGTCACGGCTTCTTTTTCCTTTTCGAACTTGGTGCGGATCTCGACGAACTTCGCCTTCTCCGGGGTCTTGGCGTTGATGCGCACGTCGAGGTCGGCGGCCTTGACTCGCTTATCGATCTCGTCGGCGAGTCGAATGTTGGCGTCGGCGATCAGGGTGTAGACCTCGGGGGTCTGGGCGATGACTTCATCGCTGCGGTCCTTCGAGTAGTCCTTGAGCCAGTCTTCGCAGAGCTTGATGGTGCCCGGGATGTCCGGAGGGCTGATGCCGAACTTCACGATGGCCTGACGGTAGCGGACGTCGGGGATGAACTGGCCCTTGGGGTACTCCTGCTCGTACTTATCGAAGCTGACCTTGGTCTCCTTGTACTTGCCTTGGAAGAACGAGCAGAGCGCGTTCATGTAGAGCACCTGCTGGCGGACGGGAGAGGTCGGGTACTTCTTGAGGAATTCCTCGAAAGCCTTCTGGGCGAGGGCCCAGTCGACCTGCGAGAAAAGGCAGGCCGCGATGCGGAATTCGATTTCCTCGGCCACTTCCGGGGTGAGGTTCTTCACGTTGGCCTGGACCCACTTGTAATGGGTGATCGCCTCCGGGAACTCTTCGCGTTCCTGCGAGATGTCGCCGAGGATGAGGGCGATGGCCGAGACCTGATCGTCCTTGGGGAACTTCTGGATGAATTCCTTACACTTCGCCTGGGCCTCATTATTGCGTCCGATGCGACGGAGGGAGACGATGTGGTAGTAGTAGGCGCCGGAGATGCGGCTGAAGGCGGGGCTGTTCTCGAAGATGTCGAGGAACGCGACGTGGGCCTCCCACGGGCGCTTCAGTTCGAGCAGGCAGAGGCCGATGCGGTAGGAGATGAACGCGTCGTAGTCCTTGTTCGCGGTGAATTCTTCCTGGATTTTTTTGAACTGGGCGACCTCCTGCTTGACCCTCTCGATGTTCGCGGCCTGTTCCGGGTTCGGCTTGGGGAAGTTCTTGGTGAGGGCGTCAGCTTCGGCCTGCTTGCTTTCGATCGCCCGGCCGAAGGAGCTCGTGAGGCTGGCGCGGCGCAGCGTACCTTGGTAGTTCGTCAGCGCCTGGCGGTAGAAGTCGCCGCGGAAGGCTTCGTCGGCGGCCGCTTCGGCGGCGGCGAAGCGCGCGTCGCCGATCTCAAGGCGCTGGAAATTGGAGCGGACGACCTCGACGGGCGAGCCGCTGCTCTTGGCGTCGATTTCGTTCTTAAGCTGGCTCGCTTCCTTGGTGAGGCCGAGCTTGGTGTACATCTCAACGAGCTTGTATGCGGCTTCGCGGCGTTCCGGCGTGCTGATACCGTCGGCAGTGGCCTGCTTCAGCAGCCCGATGGCCTGGGAAAAGGCCGCTTTCTTGGCCTCTTCAGGGGAGTTCTTGGCGCGGTCGACGATGATCTGGGCCGAGAGGGTGAAGGCGTTCACGCGCTCTTCGGGGCGGGCGAGCGTATTGGTGCGGATTTTTTCGAGGCGGGCCAGGGCTAGGTCCCACTTGCCCTGTTTCGAGAAAGCCTCGATCAGCAGGAGTTCGGCGGTGCCGCGGCGGTTGTCGTTGTCGAAGAAGTCTTCGGTGCCTTTGGGGAACTTGTCCAGGAAGGCGGTCAGCTCCGTTTCGGCCCGCGGCCAGTCCTTGATGAAGAACTGGCAGATGGATTTACGGAAGGACACGACGGCCTTCAGCTTCGTTTCCACATCGACGGCCTTGGTGTCGAGTTCTTCGAACAGGGCCAGGGCGTCCTTGTACTTTTTCTCTTCGAGGGCCTTCTCGGCGGACTTGAATAGGATGGAGAGAGGGTCTTCCTGTTTCTCGGCGGCAGCCGACGGCGTCTTGGTCTGGGCGTGCAGATAGCCGGTGAGCGGTGTCACGACGAGGAGCACGGCGAGCAGTGCGGCCTTGGCCAGTTTGTAGGTACGGGACTCTTGGATAAGCATCGGGTGAGGGGAGCGCTGGGCTCCGCGTCGGGGGTGTCGTGAAATTTGCCCAGATGCCCGAGCGTTGCCAAGCAATAAGCCCCCTTTAAGTCTCCAAAATCGGAGACAAGCCGCCCTAGTCCCTGCTCCTGTGAATAACTCAGCCGCCGGGCCTTAATCCGCTCGCTAAAATCGTCTCAAAGCCGGGCTCCTTGACCTCCTTGGCCACCACGCGGACCTCGGATTGGCTGAAGCCGGCTTCTTCAATCCAATCATGGAGCTCGTTTTCCTTGAAGCCGAGCCAGCGGTCGGCGTACAGCTCCCGCGCCTTCTCGAATCGGTGCGCTCGGAGGTCAAGAATCAGCAGGCGGCCCCCTGGTTTGAGGATGCGGAAGGCTTCCGCCAGGGCTTGGCGTGGGTTCTCCGCGTGATGTAGGGCCTGGCTGAGCAGGGCCAGATCGATGCTGCGGTCAGGCAAGGGGACCTTCTCGATGTTGCCGAGGACGTAGGTTAGGTTGCGCAGGTGCTCTTTCTTGGCGAGGGCACGGCCGACCTGGACCATCCGGGGGGAATTATCGACGCAGTGGACGCTTTCAGCCTGTCTGGCCAGCAGGCGCGACAGGGTGCCGTCGCCGGCGCCAAGGTCGGCGATACGCACCTTCGGGGTGAGCAGGAAGAGCATCTGGCCGATCGCCTCCCAGGAACGTCCGGGACAGTAATTCTTGCCCAGCCGGTCGGCGACGAGGTTGAAGTGTTGCTCGGCTTTCTGCCGGCGTTTTTCGACGATGCGCTGCAAGGCTCGTTGGTCGGCGGCGGCTTTTGGTTCGCGGGCGCTGGCCGCGAGGGCGGCTTCGACGACGCCGGCGACGCTTGCGGGCAGGTCGCGTGCCAGCGCATAGAACGATTTCTTCCCATCGCGCCGATCGTTGACAAGGCTCGCTTTGCGCAGGAGCGCAAGGTGCGTCGAGATGCGCGACTGAGGCAGTCCGAGGATTTCCTGGAGTTCGCCGACCGCGAGTTCCCCGCGCTGCAGGAGCTGGAGCATGCGGGCCCTGGTGGGGTCGGCCATGAGGCGCAGGGTTTCCCAAGGGTCGGACATGCGGGCAGGTTGGGGCGCACCGGCGTCCGTGTCAAAAGAGGAAGCCCCGTCACCGGGGCTTCTTCGCAGGCCTGCTGGCAGGTCTCTTAGCGCTTATCCACCCAGCGGGTGATGCGGACCACGGTCCAGGACTCGGCCTTGCCGTTGATGTTGGTCGTGAAGGTCTCGCCAGTCTTGTGGTTGAGGAACTGCTTGGCCAGCGGGGAGATGTACGAGAGGATGTTCTTCTCCGGTTCGCCGTCCCAGGCGCCGAGCAGGTCGTAGGCGAGCTCCGTCTGGTCGGAGCCGCGGCGGAGGACCACGCTGGAGCCGACGCTGATGGTGTCCGTGTTGGCTTCCTTGAAGTCGGTGACCTTGGCCTTCTTCAGCAGCGCGTCGAGCTCGGCGCGACGCGCGGCGAGGGTGTCATGGTCCTGACGGGCCATCTTGTATTCGGAATTTTCCTTCAAGTCGCCATGTTCCTTGGCGATCTGGATGGCTTCCTTGACCGCGGGGAGGCGCACCTTGACGATGTCCTCGAGCTCACGCTCCTTTTCTTGCTTGGAGTGCTGGGAGACGAGGAGTTCCTTTTCCTCGGCTTCGGAACCGGAGTGCTTGGACTTGGCGAGGCGCTGGACGTGCGGCTCGAT
>CAIXQT010000018.1 GCA_903921665.1 uncultured Opitutia bacterium | reverse complement strand
GGAGCGCGCGGCTGGTGACTTTAAGGGTGAGCTGCTTCATGTTGGTATAAGGTCTTTTGGTGCCTAGTAAGTCGCGGACCCGCGTTGTGCGGCCGTGCCTTGCCTAGGGAAAGGAGGGTCGAACCTGATAAACCCAGCCCCGGAAGCAAGCGGTAAATTAAAAGGGGGTCTTCCTCGCGGAAAACCCCCTCGAAACCCGCTTTTTGGCTGTATGCTTACTTGTAGGTGGCCAAGAAGGCGGCCACGTCAGCGACATCCTGGGCGCTCAGACCCAGCTGCTCGCCCGACATCATGAGGGAGCGGGTCATCTTGGACTGACCGGAGACGCGATCCTTGGGGACGAGCTGGGTGATGCCGCCGGTGGAGGTGATCACGACCGGGTCGTTGTTAGACTGGAGACGGCCGTCGATGACGCCGGCGCCAGCCTTGAGCTTGAGGGTGACGCCTTCGTAGCCGAGGGCGATGTCGGCCGAGGGGTTCACGATGGCACGGACGAGGGCCTCGCGGCTCTGGCGCGTCGCCCAACCTTTGAGTTCAGGACCGTAGGCCGGACCATTGCCGTTAAGCTGGTGGCACATGATGCAGCGCTGAGCGAGGCCGGCGCCCTTGGCGGCGTCGCCGGTCTTGGCGAGGACGTCCTGCTCGGAATAGGTGCCCGCAGGCGCCTCCGGGACCTGGATCGCGTTCACGACGACCTTCTTGGCGTCATAGACGCCGGCGTTCTTCAGCTCGGTGCGAATATCATAGGCGGACCACAGGCCGGTCATGCGCATGAGGGCCCAGCCCTTGGCTTCGGAGGCGGACGGCGAACCGGCGGCGCACAACTTGATCATCGCGAGAGCGGCTTCCTTGCTGTCCACGAAGGAGAGGGCTTCGACCGCGAGCGAGCGGGAAGCCTGCGAGACCTTGGCCGAAGAGGCGCGCGCGACGAACTCCTGGACCGCGTTGGCGGGGTGGAGCAACCAGGCGATGCGCTCGACTTCGGGCGACCAGGCCTCGGCGCCATCCTTGGCGAGTTCGGCCTTCACGGTGGACCAGACGGCGTCCTGCTTGTTGGCGGAACCGATGCCGAAAGCGGCGATCGAGTTCTTGTCGGAGACGTCCAGGCGACGAGCGAGTTCGATCAGGATCGGGACGGCCTTGTCGGCCGAGACGGTGTGCAGCGAAGTGGCGACGTCGCGGCGGACGGCCACATCGGCGTCCTTCGCGAGGTCGGCGGCGATGCCGATGGTGTCATGGCCGGCACGGCGCAGCGACTGGAAGGCAAGACGACGCAGCGAAGGATTCGCATCCTTGAGCAAGGCTTTCACGCGGGCGACGCCTTCTTCGCCGAGATGAGGCAGGAGCCAGACGCCGCGGGCGGCGACGTAGGGATTATCGTCGCGCAGGATTTCCGAGACGGCCGGGAGGGCCTTGGCGCCGAAGCCCTTGAGCGCGTTGAAGCCGAGGTGGCGGACATTGACGGCGGGATTGCGGAGCACGGCGGCGGCGCCGGCAGGCGACGAGACGTCGAACTTAGGGATGACGGACTTGAAGCCCTTGGGAGCGATACGGTAGATCGCGCCGGTGCAGGTGTCGTCGAGCGTCTGGTGGCCGCCGACGCGAGAGTCGTACCAATCAGCGACGTAGATCGCGCCATCCGGACCGACGGCGACGTCGGACGGACGGAACAGGATGCGCGTGTTCGGCTTGTTGGCGGAATCCGCCTTGAGCTTATGGAAGTCCGTGCCTTCGAATTCGCGGGTCGGATTCGAAGTGATGAAGTCCTTGCGGGTCGCCTCGCTGAGGGCGAAAGAGCCCTTCTGGGCGACGAGCTTGTAAGCGAGGATCGTGTTGCGGGAAGGTTCGCAGTTCAGGAGCGTGCCGTTCCAAGCCGAGCCGAGGGCGCCGTTCTCATAGACCGTGATGCCGGTCGGAGAACCGCCGCCGTAGACGTCACCGACGTCCATCGTATCAGGATCGTCCTGGCGCCAGTGGGCGCGCGGCATCGACTGTCCGGGGCGCTTGACGGAGTTATAGCCTGCGCCGGAAGGCGTGGTGTAACCGGCGGAACCGTACTCGAGCACGAAAGAAGTACGGCAGCTCTGCGAGTCGTCATTGTCGCCCTGGAAGAGATCGCCGAGCGAGGACGGGAAGCTCTCGTAGCTGTTACGGTAGCCGTTGCCGAGAATCTCGAGACCGGTGCCATCGGTGTTGATGCGGCCGGAGAAACCAGATGACCAGATGAAGCCGTCGTCGCTCTTGGCGCCGGCGACAGCCTTGGGGTCGTAGGGCCACTTGCCGCCGCGCTGGTCGACGTAGCCGCTGGAGATGCGGAAGGTCTTGCCGGACTTGTCGGAGACTTCGGCGCCGCAGTTGCCGGCGTTGATGTAGAGCTTGCCGTCCGGACCCGCGACCACGGCATGGAGCGAGTGGTCGTGGTCCTGGCCGCCGAAACCGGTGAGGAAGGTTTCCTTCTTGTCGACCGCGGGGTCGAACTTGCCGTCGCGATTCACGTCGGTGAACTTCGTGATGGTCGGAGCGTGCGAGACATAGACGACGTTGTCGATGACGGCGATGCCGAGCGGCGAGGTCCACTCAGGGTCTTGGACGAAAGTCTGGACGGAATCAGCGAAGCCCTGGCCCTTGGTGTCGCTGAGGACGATCACGCGGTCGCCTTCGGGGCGACGCTTGCCGCCCTTGTTGTAGACGCGATAGTTGACGCCTTCATTGACCCAGAGACGGCCTTGGGCGTCGAAGTCGATGTTCGTCGGATTGGCGAGCATCGGCGAGCGAGCCCAGAGAGTGACCTCGAGACCTTCAGGCAGCTGGAAGACGCCGGCCGGGAGCGAGCCGCCCTCGGAGGGGACGTAAGGAGCCGGCGGCGCCTTGTCGGCGGCCAGCGCGGACTGGGACGAGGCGACCAGGGAGGCCGCAGCAAGAAGGATGAAGGCGGTGCGGGGCATGACGGGGAGACTGTTTCTACACCCCGGAAGACCGCAAGTTCCAGCCTATCTTTATTTAAGCCTACCCCTGCCCTCCGGGCTTAAGACCACCACTCCTTAAGGGTGGAGAAGTCCTGGCGGGTGGCGTCCATGGCGACCTTCAGGGCGCCCTGATCCGTGACCTTACCCTTAAGGTATTCGACATGGAGGCAGACCGGGCCGGCGTAGCCGGACTTACGGAGAAGGGCCACAGAGTCCTTGCCGACCCTGCCCTCGGAGAGGGGGCAACCTGCGGCCACCCTCCCCTGCCAAGCGAAGTTCTTGAAGTAGACCATTGAGATATGGTCCCGGGCAAGGGCCAGATGGTTCGGCCAAGATAGGCCGCCCTCGACCGTCGCATGGAAGAAGTCGAAGTTCCAGGACAGTTCTTCGGCCCGGTAGTCCTTCATCAGCATCGCCATATCCCAGATGCCGGCGCCGACGAACTTCGCGCCGGAGTGGTTCTGATAGCCGGGCTGGACGCGGACCTCACGGCTGAACGCGACCAAGTCGCGCAACTGCGGCTTGATCGCGTCGAGCTGATCCCAATGCGACTTGCCGGCCACATAGCCATACCACTTCATGCGATAGCTCGGAATGCCGAGAGCGCCCGCGGTGCGCAGGACCTTCTCCGTCCGGTCGGCCGCGTTGACCGCGTTGATGTCGGTCGTCATCAGCGTGATCTTCACGCCGCACTTCTTGAACGCTTCGACGAGTTTCGGCAGGTCTTCTTCGACGCGTTCCGGCTCGACATGTCCGCCCTTGCGCACCGGCGCTTCGACGCCCTTGAAGCCCAGCGCCGCGACCGTCTCGGCGAGCTGGTCGTAAGGCAGGCCGACGAGGTGCTTCGTGAAGAGGCTGAATTCAGGGGCTTTCGCCGCGGGTGAGGCGGCGAGCAAAGGCCGCAGCATCGCCCCCGCGGCCAGCGAACCGGAGAGAGCCAGCAACGAGCGGCGGGAGAGCATCGGCTTACTTCTTGACGATACGCTTCACCTGGCCGGCGAGCGAAGCGACGAGCACGTCGCCGTTGCTCGGATCGTAACCAAAGCCGGAGATCGTGTTATCCTTGGCCACCTGCTGGGATACCCACTTGCCGGCGTTCTCGCGCAGCGCGAAGATGCGACCAGAGGCGAAGTCGGCAAAGACATAGGAGTCGGCGATGGCCGGAACGCGGTCGCCGCGATACACGACACCGCCGGTCACGGAGTTGCCGAGCTTACGGTCGTACTCATGGATCGGGGCGATGAACGCGGAAGGAGCGGCCCGCCCGGGAGCCGCCTTCTTGCCGGAAGCATCCTTCTGGTTGAAGACGTGGTTGCCTTCGACATCGTGCCAGCCGTAGTCACCGCCGGAGACCAGGACATCGATCTCCTCATAGAGGTTCTGGCCGACATCGCCGGCGAAGCAGGCCCCCGTCTTGGGGTCGAAGGAGAAGCGCCAAGCGTTACGCAGACCGGTGGCCCAGGTCTCGGTCCGGACGGAGCCGGCCTCAAGGGGGCGTCCGCGGTGGGAGGTGGCCTTGAGGAAGGGGTTGTCGGCCGGGACGGCATAGAAGGCCTCGCCCTTGCCGTCGGTGACGACCGAGGGATGGGGGTTGGGGGCGGGGTTACCCGGCTTCTTATCCACGTCGATACGGAAGACCGCGGCATGGAAGCCCTTGTTGATATAGCCGGCCGTGTCGAAGGCGTCGCCACCTGCGCCGCCGTCGCCGCAGCTAATATAGAGATAGCCATCCGGGCCGAAATGCATGTCGCCGCCGTTGTGATTACCTGCGGGGTCAAGCTGGGTGATCAGCGGCTGCTCGGAGTCGGCGTCCACGACGAAAGGCTTTAGGCTGGAAAGCTTGAAGCGGGAAACGCGCTGATGCAACTTTCCATCAATCCTAAGACTGTAATAGACAAAGACTTGCTTAGTTTCTTCCACCTTAGGGTGAACCGCGAAACCCAGGAAACCGCATTCTCCGGCGGCATCGAATTTACCATCTTTGGGGTTGAGCTGGAACACCTGGGTCTTGGTGACCTGAGCGGAGCCGAGGCCGGAGATCATCTGGACCTTACCACCGAAGAAGGCCGAAGCCTTCTTCTTCTTGTCGGCGTCCGGGGAGGGAGCAGGGTCGCCCTTCTCGATCACGAAGACGGTGTCCTTGCTGCCAGGCAGAGGGGAGACGGCGACCGGGAGACTAAAGCTCAGACCCGGGAAGGCCTGCTCCAAGCCGACAGCCTCCTCGGCGCGCACCGCGGTCGTGCCAAGAGAGAATGAAAAGAGGAGGGCGAAGAGAGGATGGTAGCGCATGGGGGGAGGGCTGAGCAGAGACTTATGACGGATGCCGACCACATGCAAAAGATTTTTCGGGCCGGCCGGGGGTATGAAGAAACCTGCACCCTGCCCTTATTTTTCGCTGGTTTTCAGCGTCCGCTTCGATACTTAATAGACCCGCATCACTGCACAACCAACCCATAACCAACATGTCCAAAGCCCTCACCAAGTCCCAAATCGCCGGTGCCATCGCCGAAAAAGCTGAGATCAGCAAGAAGCAGGCCGTCGCGATCCTCGAGATCATCGCCGCCCTCGCCTACAAGAACGCGAAGAACTCCTTCACGCTCCCGGGCCTCGGCAAGCTCGTCCTCGTCCACCGCAAGGCTCGCCTCGGTCGCAACCCTGCCACCGGCGAAACCATCCAGATCAAGGCTAAGAAGGTCGTGAAGTTCCGCGTGGC
>CAIXQT010000017.1 GCA_903921665.1 uncultured Opitutia bacterium | reverse complement strand
GTCTTGACCTGGCTGTCGGTGTTGTAGGCCCAGTTGGCTCCCACGCCCAGTTCGCCACCCCGACCGACCTGACGGGTCAGATCCAAGGAGGCGCCCAAGTAGCCGTAGGTGTTGCGCGTTGCGAAGCTGGTGGTCGAGGCGTCGGTGATGCCGCCGTAGAACTTGGATACGATGTCGCAGCCAGAAAGACCGATATTGGAACCAGCGAAGGACTTGGAACCGGCGAGTTCGACGGTCAGCTGCTCGAGATCGGTGCTGTAATAGACATAGGCCGAAGGCTTGAGGGCGAGATTCGCCAGGGAGAAGCCGAGGTAGATCTCGGAGTTCGCGGAGATCTGGGTGAAGCCGTCGGCGCCGATGGTGCGAGCCGTGCGGGTCGTGAGGCGCTGATAACCGAGGTCGAGTTCGCCGAAGGCGACGTCCTTACGCAGGCCGAAGGTATAGGTACGCTCCATGGCATCGGCGTTGAAGAAGTTGGCATAGGCCGAGGCTCCGGTCAGGCCCGGAAGATTGTAATCCAAAGTGACCGCGGTCTGGAACAGGCCATCGACATCGGAGCGCTCGATACCACGGAAGACGTTCTTGCCGTTCCACGAGGCGCTGCCGCGGAGGGAGAGGTCAGTGGTGGAGGCCGCGACGGGCGCCGGAGCCGGGCTCTGGGCGTTGACGCCGGCGACGAAGACGGAAAGAGCTAGGGCGGTGAGGGCGTGTTTCATAGAGTGATGTTTAGACCTTTATTTCCGCCCAAAAACAAACCGTTGGCAAGCCCCAAGGGGCCGCCAACGGCGCGGTGCGGATTATGTGTCGAACCGGTCCGATTACATCGACGCGATGATCGCGTCGCCGAACTCCGAGCACTTGATCTCGGTGGCTCCCTGCATCTGACGAGCGAAGTCGTAGGTCACGCGACCACCGCCAATCGCGCCGTTGAGGCCCTTGAGGACGAGGTCCGCCGCTTCGATCCAGCCCATGTAGCGAAGCATCATCTCACCCGAGAGCACGACGGAACCCGGATTGACGACGTCCTTGTTGGCGTACTTCGGAGCGGTGCCGTGCGTGGCCTCGAAGATCGCGTGGCCGGTGAGGTAGTTGATGTTGCCGCCGGGAGCGATGCCGATGCCGCCGACCTGCGCCGCGAGGGCGTCGGAGAGGTAGTCGCCGTTCAGGTTGAGCGTGGCGATGACGTCGAAGTCGGTCGGGCGCGTGAGCACCTGCTGGAGGGTGATGTCGGCGATGGCGTCCTTGATGACGAGGCCGGCGCCGGGCTTGCCTTCGGGGATCTTGCACCAGGGGCCGCCGTCGATCTCGACCGCGCCGAACTCGCTCTTGGCGAGGTCGTAGCCCCACTTCATGAAGGCGCCTTCGGTATACTTCATGATATTGCCCTTATGGACGAGGGTCAGCGACTTGCGCTTGTTGGCGATGGCGTACTGGATCGCCGAACGGATGAGGCGCTCGGAACCCGGGCGGGAGACCGGCTTGATGCCGATGCCGACCGTGGCGGGCTGCTCGCCGCCGAAACGGATCTTCTTAAACTCCTTGGGGAAGTTGGTCTTGATGAACTCGAGGGTCTTGAGGGCGATCTCGGAACCGGCTTCGAAGTCGATGCCGGCGTAGATGTCCTCGGTGTTCTCGCGGAAGATGACCATGTCGACCTTGCCCGGATTCTTCACCGGGGAAGGCACGCCGGTGAACCACTGCACGGGACGGAGGCAGACGTAGAGGTCGAGCTGCTGACGGAGGGCGACGTTGAGGGAGCGGATACCGCCGCCGGTCGGCGTGGTGAGCGGGCCCTTGATGCCGACGAGGTAGTCGCGGAAGGCGGTCAGGGTCGCTTCCGGCAGCCAGTCGCCGGTCGCCTTGAAGGACTTCTCGCCCGCGAGGACTTCCAGCCACTCGATCTTACGCTTGCCGGCGTAGGCCTTGGCGACCGCGGCGTCGAGGACGCGGACGGAGGCGCGCCAGATGTCCGGGCCGGTGCCGTCGCCCTCGATGAAGGGCACGATCGGATGGTCGGGGACGGTGAGTTTGCCGTTGGCGATGGTGATACGGCCGGATGCGGAGGAGCTCATGGTAAGAAGGGACATAAGAAACCGTGTTCCGCTGGACGGTTTCAAGCCTATACGCAGGCGGGAACCCCGGGAAAAGAAAAGGACCCCCTTGCGAGGGTCCTTGTGATGACCGGGAGTGCCGGCGCCATCCGCCCCGAGGGACGGAAAAGACTAGGAAGAATTACTTCTTCTTAGCTTTGGTGGCCTTCTTGGCGCTCTTCTTAGCAGCAGCCTTCTTTTTAGCCATAGGTGTGTCCTTTTTTTGGATCGTTGTTGGGTTTGAGGGCAGCGCCTGAAGCGCCACCCTGACGATTCGCCCCACGCTCACCCGGGCGTTGCGCGCCTGACGGGTGATACGAGTACGGAGCTCCGACGGTACGCGGAAAGAAACCTGGCGGGACCGGGTGGTCTCCAGGGAAGGACGGGAGTCGTCGTAACGATCGAGGGCGAGCCGGATGGCCTCGCTCAGCGTGCTCAGACCGGTCCGATGCTGGAAGGCGACCACCTCGGAGTGAAGCTTCGGGGGAAGCGACACGGTGATCAGGCTTTCGCTCGGGGTTTCGGTTCGGTTCGTCACGTTGCGGTCAACTCTTGATGACGAGTGATAGGTAATAACTGCGCTTGCGCAAGAGGAAACTTTCATGTCGTCGGGACGACGCCGACGACGCGTAAAAAAATCCTTCGTCCGGCCGCATCGTAAACATGAAATCGATACGACCGCGGAGCGGACGCGAGGTTGACCGACGCGACGCGCGCAGACAGCATGCCGTCATGAGCGAGCACGCGCACGGATCGGACGAAGGCGCGCCGGGCGAGTGGCGGAAGCTCGCCCTCCTCGCGGCCACGAGCGGCGTCTTAGGCCTGCTATCATTGGTCGCGGAACGCTTCGGCGAAGCCGGGGCGACCTGGGCGCTCGTCCTCGTCGCCGGCGCCTGCCTCGCCGGCGGATGGGACGCCGCGATCGACGGCTGGGCCTCCCTCCGGCAGAAACGCATCGACGTCCACCTGCTGATGATCGTCGTGGCGGCCGGCGCCTGGATCGTCGGCGCCCAATGGGAGGGAGCCCTCCTGCTTTTTCTCTTTTCGACGGCCGGCGCGATCGAACATTACGCGATGGACCGCACCCGCGGGGCCATCGACGCCCTCCTCGACAAGTCTCCCAAACATGCCCGCCGACTCGGTCCGGATGACGTCGAAACCGAGGTGCCGGTCGCGGCCCTCAACCCCGGCGACCGCATCGTGGTCCTGCCCGGCGAACTCGTGCCGGCGGACGGCAAGGTGCTCGCCGGCGAGAGCGCGGTGGATGAATCCAACCTCACGGGAGAGGCCAAACCGGCCCCGAAACAGGCCGGATCTGACGTCGCCGGGGGGACGCTCAACTCCTGGGGCCGCCTGGTCGTCGAGGTGACCCGCGGCGAGAAAGACAGCGCCCTCCAGCGTATCGTCCGACTCATCCGCGAAGCCCAGGACAGCAAGGCCCCCGCGCAAAGAGCCATCGACAAGTGGGGCGACGGCTATGCCCTGTTCACGTTGTCGGCCGCCGCGGTGTTCTATGTTTACCTGCGGCTCACGTCGCCGGCGGAGGCCGTCGGGCAAGCCGCCCCGCTCTATGGAGCCATGACGTTGCTGGTCGTGCTCAGTCCCTGCGCGCTGGTCTTGTCCGTGCCCTCCGCGGTCCTCGCAGCCATCGCCGCCGGCGCCCGCCAAGGCATCCTCTTCCGCGGCGGCGCCGCCGTGGAACGCCTGGCCGACGTGGACTGCGTCTGCTTCGACAAGACGGGTACGCTGACCGCCGGAGTCCCTGAGGTGGCGGCCTTGGAAGTCTTCCCCGCGGACGCCGACCGCGGACGCGCCCTGAGCGCCCTGCAGACCTTGGAAGCGGCGACCACGCACCCCTTCGCCGCCGGGGTCGTCCGCGCCTGCCAGCTCGAAGGCGCCCGCCTCCTGCCCGTCCAAGGGCTTTCGAATTCCCCCGGCCAAGGCGTCTCCGGCACGGTCGCCGGCGCGCGCTGGAGCGTGGGCACCCGTGAATTCGTCGGCGGAGCTTCGCTCCCGGCGGCGGCGGTGCCGGCCGGTGCTATCGTCAGCGAGGTCTGGGCCTCCGACGGGACCGTCACGGTCCGCGCCACGCTCGTCGACCGCATCCGCGAAGCGAGCCGCCCCACCCTCGCCGCCCTGCACGCCGCGAAGATTCGCACGGTCATGCTCACCGGCGACCGCGAAGAGGCCGCCGCGGCGGCGGC
>CAIXQT010000016.1 GCA_903921665.1 uncultured Opitutia bacterium | reverse complement strand
TCGAGGATCTTCGCCTCGATCTGCGGCAGGGCTTCGTCCGGATGGGCGTAGTCGATGTCGTGGACGGTCCAATACTCGATGCGATCGGCCCATTCGGGGTGGGCTTGGAGCATCATGGCGTGGTGCTCGTCCCGCTTGAGGGCGATGGTCCGATGCGCCCGTTCCAGATCCTCCCGACGCAGCTGGGTGGGGGCCGGGCCGGTCAGGTCGAGGGGGATGCCGAGCTCGCGGAGGCGCTTTTCGGTGTCCCGGGAAATCAGGGTGGGTTCGTCGGCGACCAGGGAGGTCAGGAGCCCGCGGGAAAAGGCCCGGGCGGGGTGTCCCATCCGGGCGGCATGCCAGTTGAACAGGGCCTCGGCATGGCGGCTCCGGTAGAAGTTGCCCGTACACACGAACAGGGTGAGGGGGCTAGAATCTGCGCTTGTGCGTTGGGACATGCCGGGTAGAGTCCCCGCAACCTAACCTCACTGCCATGGTACGCAATCTGTTCGTTCTCTCCCTCCTTTCCTTCGCTGTCGTCGGTTGCATGGGCCCTAAGAAGGGTCCGTCCCCCGTCACCGACGGTGCTGGCGACGCCAACCTCGTCCCGGCCGCCGCCCTGACTCCGGTCGCCGCTCCGGCGCTGACCCCTGAGCCCGCTCCGGCCGCCAAGAAGGCTCCGTCGAAGGCCAAGGGCAAGCTGCCCCTCAACAGCAACAGCAGCAAGTAAGCCGCACGGCTTACATCAACGACACTTCGGTGACGAAGGTGTCGACCTGACCGGGCTCCGCAAAACGGAGCCCGTTCTTGTGTTCGGGGCTGTTGGGCGGGCCCATCCACGGCTCGACGCAGTAATACGGCGCTTCGGGATCCGGCGTCCAGGTGACGACGCTCGCCCAGCTGCCCGGGATCGCCTCTTCGCCGACCTTGATGGTGATGTCCTCTTCGCCCGACTTCGGTCCGAAGCTGAGCGTGGCGGATTTCAGGTTGGTGAAGATGCAGTCGGAGAGATGCGGGTTGTCGAAGCCGATCGCTTCCGCGCCCTTGAGCTCGCCAAAGGCGACCAGTTTGCCGTCGGCGGCGTGACGCCACTGTTTCTTCGACGGGATCTTCACGACGTAATCGCGACGGCTGAGGCCCTGATGCCACGGCAACGTGAAGTAGAAGTGGTGGCCGGCGCACCACGGCAGCGGCTGGGCGTCGCGGTTCTCGAATTCGAACGTGATGCGCAGGAAGAGCTCGAGGAAGTCGAAGCGGATGCGGAAGTCGTAGGCGAAGGGATAGCAGTTCCGGCCGCGCGCGTCCTGGACCAGGCGCACGACCGCGTGCTTGGGGCCGCTTTCGACGATCTCGAAGGCGGAATCACGGGCGAAACCGTGCTGAGGCATGGGGCGTTTGACCCCGTCCGCGGCCTTCCAGGCGAACTTCTCGCCGTCGGCGTAGTTGCGGCCCATGAACGGGAAGAGGATGGGGTTGCCGCCGCGCACGGGGCCGATCTTGTCGAGGTCCATGGGCGCGCCTTCCGGCCAGAAGAGGATCTCGCGATGGCCCGAGGGGACGTCGAGCTTCCAGCGGAGGAGGCGGGCCCCGCGCGTCAGGCAGGTCTCGTAGGTCGAGGCGCCGACCTTCCATCGTTCCATGGGCACGCCGTTCTCTTCGTAGCTCTGCATGGGGTGGAGCAAACGCGGCGGCCGTCCGGTGGCAAACGCGGACTTAGCCCGCGCGCTTGGCGAAGCGGTAATGGCAGACCGTCCACTCCGTGCCGCCTTGGAAGTTCCAGAGCTCGGCGCAGGCCATGAAGAACACGCGCCAGTTGGCCAGCCAGGCCTTCGCCCGCTGCTCGCCGTAGGTCTGCGCGAAGATCCGGAGGATCTCCTCGCGGTGGCGGTCGGTGTTCTGCAGCCAGTGCTCGGACGTCTGGCCGTAGTGGCGGCCTTCGACTTCCCACTGCGACTCGAGCTTGAGGTCGTCCTGGAAGCGGCTGGCGAGGCAGTTGGAGGGCATGATGCCGCCGGTGAAGAAATGGCGCGACATCCAGTCGGTGGAATCCTTGGCCGCGAAGTGGTAGGCGATGTCCTTGTGCGTGAAGACGTGGAAGAACAGCTTGCCGCCGGGCTTGAGCCAGCCGGCGATGCGGCGCATGAGCTCGGCCCAGTTCTTCATGTGCTCGAACATCTCGACGGACACCACGCGGTCGAAGCGTGCGGCCTCGGCGGCGAAGACGTTCATGTCACAGGTGATGATGCGGACGTTCTTGAAGCCGCGCTTGGCGCATTCGCCTTCGATGTGGGCGCGTTGCGAGGCGGAATTGGAGACGCCGGTGATGCGGGCGTTCGGGTATTGCTCGGCCATCCAGAGGGTGAGCGAGCCCCAGCCGCAGCCGAGTTCGAGGATCTCGAGGCCGTCCTTCAGCTCCGCGCGCGTGCACGTACGGGCCAGCATGGTCTCCTCGGCTTCGCCGATGGTCTCGCTGCCGAGCGCGTAATAGCAGGAGGAATACTTCAGGCGCGGGCCGAGGCAGAGCTTATAGAAGGCCGCGGGCACTTCGTAATGCTGTTCGTTCGCCGCCTTGGTCTCGATGGCCACCGGCATCGTGCGGAGTTCGGCCGCGAAGGCGTCGACCTTCGCGAAGCGCGCGGCGGCGGATTCCGGCCGCTCGTCGGCGAGGCGCTGCTTGAGCAGGCGGCGGATGCCCCAGCGGATCACGGAGTCCGGCAAGACGTCTTTTTCGATGAGGGTATCGATCAGCGGCATGGGCACACCTTGAGCGGGGACCTCTGCGCTGGCAATCCGCCGCGGCGGAAAATCAGCGACGGGGCGGGCGGGGCCAGAAAGCCGGCACGCGCGCCTGATAGTCGGCGTAGGCGGGACCTTTCGACGTCAGGAGCTGCTGTTCGGTCAGCGGGATGCCGGTGACGCGCGTCAGGAAATAATAGATCACCCCGACGCAGAGCAGGCCGGGGACGCCCCGGTAGGTGCTATTATAGCTCATCAGGAGGAAGCCGACCCACACGAGCCATTCGCCGAAATAGTTGGGGTGGCGGCTCCAGGCCCAGAGCCCGCGTTCGCAGACCTGGCCCTTGTTGGCCGGGGCCTTCTTGAAGGCCGCTAGCTGCGCATCGGCGATCGTCTCGATC
>CAIXQT010000015.1 GCA_903921665.1 uncultured Opitutia bacterium | reverse complement strand
CGCGCGCTCCTCAACCTTGGACACACCTTTGGTCACGCCATCGAGGCCACCGCCGGCTACGGTACGTATCTGCACGGTGAAGCCGTCGCGATTGGTCTCGTGATGGCCGCTCGCCTTTCCGCCGAGCTGAAGCATTGCACCGCCGCCCAGGCCGAACAAGTCGAGGCCGTGCTGAAGTCGCATGCGCTGCCGACGGTCCTACGCGCGGCGCTCCCCCTCGAGCCCATGCTCGCCGCGATGCGTCGCGACAAGAAGGTCCGCGGCGGCAAGCTTCGCTTCGTGCTGCAGGACGGGATCGGCGCGGCCAGCACCGCGGACACCGTCCCCGAAGAAGCCGCGGTCCGCGCCCTGCTCGCCGGTGGCGCGCAGAAATAAGCTCAGGGCTGCGGGCCGACGGCCGGCTTGGCCGCGCGCCAATCGCCTTTGAGCAGACGCTGATCGTTCTTCTCGTTGGCGGCGCGCACGCGGTCTTCGAGCGAACCCGCCGCGGGAGACTGGCCGGAAACCGCCGCGGCCGCCGGGGTCTTTTCGGTCACGAAAGACCGGTCGCCGGCCGGGCTGGCGCAGCCGACGAGAAGGAGGAAGGAGAACAGAGACAGGGTCTTCATGAGATTATTTGGCGCGGCGCTTCGCATCGACTTCGAGCCAGGCGCGGAGAGCGAGGGCGGACTTGCGGGCGCGCTCGCGAGCCGCGGCGAGATCGTCGGCATCGGCGACTTCGGCCTTGGTGAACGAGTAGAACTTCACCTTCGGCTCGGTGCCGGAAGCACGGACGGCGATCCGGCGGCCGTCGGCGAGCTCGGCGAGGATGAATTCTTCGGGCGGCACGCGGTCGCCTTCGGCGTCGAGCACCTTGTCGCGTTCGTAATCGGTCACGCGGACGACCTTGGAGCCGTCGATGACGGCAGGGGCAGCCGACCGCCAGGAGGCGACGATGCGGCGGATGCAAGCCGCGCCCTCGGCGCCTTCGAACGAAAGGTTCAGGAGGTCCTCATGATGGGCGCCATAGCTGAGATGGAGCACGTCGAGCGCATCGAGGAGCGTCCGGCCGCGGGAACGCAGCAGCGCGGCGAACTCGCAAAGCATCACCACCGTCGCGTTGGCGTCCTTGTCGCGGACGGCGTCGTCGGCGAGGTAGCCGTAGCTTTCTTCGGCGCCGAGGAGGAAGAGCGTGGAGTAACGCAGGGCGAGCGGAGCGCGGCGGCGGAGCGGCAACGCGGCGGCTTCCGGGCCGGCGCCTTCGATGAGGCGGCGGCTCCAGTTCTCGAGCTTGCGCGCGATCCACTTGAAGCCGACCAGCGTTTCCACGCAGCGGACGCCATGACGGGCGCAGATCGCGGCGACCAGCGGGGTCGTGACGAGGGACTTCACCACGGCCGCGTTCGGCGAACCGGCTTCGGGCAGGATGCCGGCGTCCTTCAGCGAAGAGAGTCGGAACTCCGTGAGCAGCGCCGCCACTTCGTTGCCGTTGAGCAGACGATGGCCGCCGGCAGGCAGCGGGCAGGCGACGCCGACGCGGTCGGAATCCGGGTCGGTCGCCAGGACGAGGTCGGCGCCGATCTCGTCGGCGAGCTTCAGCGCGAGGGCGAACGTGCTGGCGTTCTCGGGATTCGGCGAGGCGACGGTCGGGAAGCGGCCGTCGTGCTCGCGCTGTTCTTCGACGACATGCGGGTCGATGCCGACGCGACGGAGAGCGGGGACCACCATGACGTCGCCGGTGCCGTGGACGTTCGTGAAGACGACCTTGGGCGTATGGCGCGAGATGATCTCCGGGTCGAGCACGACACCGGCCAGGCGGGCGAGATAGGCGTCTTCGGCGGCGGCGGGGACGGTCAGGACGCGGGTGAGATCCTTATCGAGATACGGCGCCACGTCGGCCGGGCCGAGCTTGCCGACTTCGGCGACGATCGCGGCGTCGTGCGGAGGCAACACCTGGCCGCCGTCACCGAGGCAGCACTTGAAGCCGTTGTCGTGCGAGGGATTGTGGCTCGCCGTGATGACGACCCCAGCATGCGCGCCGAGGTGGCGGACCGTGAAGCTCAGCTGCGGGGTCGAGCGGGCGCCGACGAAGAGATAGGCTTCGCCGCCGAGTTCGCTCCAGGCGCCGGCGATGAGCTCGGCGAAGTGACGGGAGAAATGACGGACGTCATGCGCGACCACGAGGCGGGCGCCGGGCTGGGTCGCGGAGACATGCTTCCAGAGGCCGATGACCGCGCGGAGGACGTTGACGTCGTTGAGGCAGGCCGAACCGATGGCGGCCCGGACGGGCAGACCTTGGGGGTCAAGTTCGTTGGAGGCCGAGACCCGGCCGACGGTGCGACCGCGCATGCCGCCCGTCCCGAAAGCGATGCCTTTATAGAATCGGTCTTCGAGTTCCGCCCAAGCCCCCCGCTCGCAAAGGTCTTGCAGGGAAGCGATCGCCTCGGCGGGCAAGGCCCCGGAGCGAAGCCAATCCCCGGCATTGGCGAGGCTGGAGGCGGAAATCTGCCCCTTGGCATGGGCGGCCTGAAGGAGCGAAAGGACGGCGGCGGAGGCGCTCATGTGTCCGCCCATAGTTGCCCTCCCGGGGGCGGGGACAAGCCCGTAGCGGGGGTTGACACAATCGGTCCTTTGCCAAGGGTTGACCCCCCATGCCTGAAGACCGTTCCAACAAGCAGCCCCCGGCCGGCGACGACCGTAATCTCGTGGTCGTCGACGAGGATTTCGTGAATGCGGACACCGAGGACCGTCTCTGGCTCTTCTGGGAGCGTAACAAGGACGTCATCGTCAAAGGCACGGTCGGCATCGTGGTGGGCATCCTGGCCTTCCTCGCCTATTTCTTCTGGAACGAAAGCCGCCGCATCGCCCTCGGCGAGGAATTCACCGCCTGTCAGGACGAAGCCGCCCGCCGCGCCTTTGCCCAGAGCCATCAAGGTGAACCCTTGGCCGCAGTCGCCATGACCGACGTCGCGGACGACCTCAAGAAGGCCGGCAAGCTGGCGGACGCCGCCAAGGCCTACGACGAAGCCGGACGCCTCGCCGTCGCCGCAGGCAAGACCCCGGCCATCGCCGCTCTTGGTACGCGCGCCCGCCTTTACGCCGCCCTCTGCCGCCAGGAAGCCGGCGAAGCGGGCGCCACCAAAGAGATTGCCGCCGTCGCCGATGATGCGAACGCCCCGGAAACCCTCCGTGGCTTCGCCATGCTGACCCTCGCCAACCTCGCCGTCGCCAAGGGCGACGCCGCGGAAGCCACCAAGTGGCTCAACGCGATGGACAAGAAACTCCGCGCCGCCCACGTCTGGAAATCCGACAAGGACGCGCTCGTGCAGTCGGAGCCTTCCCTGGTCACTCCGGTCACGCCCGCCGCGAAGTAAGCCCGGCGGCGGATGCCACGAAAAGCCCCGGCGCCACCGGGGCTTTTTCATTCTCATGGACGACGCACCGACCTCTATTCTCCTTGCCAATAAAGGCCATTCGGCGTGTCTTTCATTGACCCGTTCGCATGGTGCCGACGAGTCGTAACCCATCTTCCCGGAGCCCGACACATGAACGAAGCAGCGCCCTTGCCGGAAGCCGCCGTCGTGGCCGAAAAGCTGACCAAACGATACGGCTCCCTGACGGCCGTCGAGGATCTGAGCTTCTCCGTGGCGCCGGGTGAGATCGTCGGCTTCCTGGGGCCGAACGGCGCCGGCAAGTCGACCACCATGCGCATCCTTGCCGGGACCATGTCAGGCACCTCGGGCCGGGCCGCCATCTGGGGCGTCTCGGTGGCGCTCGATCCCGTCGGAGCCAAGCGCCACTTGGCCTACATGCCGGAGAACAACCCTTTGCCCGAAGACCTGCGCGTCGAGGAATACCTGACCTTGCGCGCGCGCCTCAAGGACGTCGATCCGGCCCGCGTCGACGAACGCGTCCGCCGCGTGATGGACGACTGCGACCTCACGCGCCGGGCCTCCGGACGCCTGATCGGCCAGCTCTCGAAAGGCTTCCGCCAACGCGTCGGCATCGCGGACGCGCTATTGGCCGAACCGCGCGTCGTCATCCTGGACGAACCGACCATCGGCCTCGACCCGCACCAGATCCTCGGTATCCGCGACCTCATCCGCTCGCTGCGCGGCAAGATGGCCGTGCTGATCTCGAGCCACATCCTTCACGAGGTCGAGCAGGTCTGCGACAAGGTCGTGATCATCAACCGCGGCCGGCTCGTCGCCCAAGGCCGCACCGAAGACCTACGCCGCGAACTCCTCCCGGAGATCAGCTTCACCATCGTGACCCGGGCGGACGCCGCCGCGCTGCTCGCCGCCTGCCGCGCGACCGAACCCGCCGCGACCGTGGCCACCCTGCCCTCCGTTGACGGCTGGAATGCTTTCCGCATCGGCCTGCCCTCCGCCTCCCCCGCCCGCGAGAGCCTCGCCGGGGCGCTCATCGCGGCCGGCATCAGCCTGCGCGAGATCGCGGAAGACCGCTTCGGGCTCGAAGACATCTTCCTCGCCGCCACCCGCCGCGCCCCGGGAGAGGCCCGTCGTCCCTGATGCGCCACTTCCGCACATTGCTCGCGCACGAACTCCGGTCCGCCGCGCTTTCCTGGAACACCTGGGCCGCGGCCGGACTGTTCCTCGCGCTCATGGGCGGCATCCATTTCTTCGCGCTCGTCGAAGGCAGCCGGGCGCCGAGCGACCGCACACCCGTCGAGTCCACCCTCTGGTTCTTCTGGCTGCCGCTGCTCTGCGTGCTGCCGCTGCTGACGATGCGCACCTTCGCCGAAGAACGTCGTTCCGGCACGCTCTCGGCGCTCCTCACCACTCCGGCCAGTCCCGCCGCCGTCGTGTGGGCGAAGTTCCTCTCGACGTGGATCGTCTGGGTCGTCTTCTGGCTGCTGTTCACGCTCTTTCCTCTCCTGACCTCGCAACGCCTAGGCACGCCGGGCGACGTGCGCCTCAGCGATCCGTCGATCCTGTGGGGCGGTCTTTGCTTCATCGCCACCAGCGGACTGCTGCATGTCGCCATCGGCATCCTCTGCAGCTGCGTCACGCGCTCTTCGGCGCTGGCGGCGTTGCTGGCCTTCATCTGCCTGCTCGCGATGACGGCGGCCGGAGGCGCGATGGAATCACTGCCCATCGAGAGTTGGGAGTGGCTGGGCTGGCTCCGCGAGCCCGCCGCGCACCTGCGCACGTTCGGCCACCTGCAGGACTTCGCGGCCGGCATCCTCGATTCGCGCCCGATCATCCTTTACGGCACCGGCACGCTGCTGTGCCTCGGGCTGGCGATCCTTTCCGTGGAGGGCCAGGAGTGACATGGCCCCGATCCGCGACGACTTCGGCGCCGTGCGCCCCATCCGCCGGCTGAACCGCCTGACGCAGGCCTTGCTCGCCATCGCGCTCGCGGTCGTCGTCAACTACCTGGCCTCGTTGCCGGAATTCCGCCTGCGCCACGACATCACGGCGGATCGCCGGCATTCGCTCGCGCCGGAATCCGCCGAGACGATCCGCGCGGCCGGCCGCCGCAGCCCGGTCGGGATCGGCCGCAACCAAGGCTGGGTGAAGGCGGTGCTCCTCACCGGCGACACCAGCGAGCCCGCGCAGATCGTGCGCTCGCGCCTCCTGAAACTGCTCGATTCCTATGTCGTGGAAACGGGCCGCAACGGCCCCGCCTGGTTCGCCGTCGAACTCGCGGGCGGCGGACGCAACGCCCCGCTGATCTCGGAGATCGCCGGCCGGCATGGGCCGCCCGACGCCTCCATCGCCCTGATCCTCACCTGTGGCCCACGCGCCAAGTACGTCACCTACCGCGAGCTCGTGACCAAGGAAGGCGGCTTCCGCGGCGAAGAAGTCGTGACGTCGGCCCTCATCGAGGTGACGGAAGACAAGCCCGCCGTCTGCTACATCACCAAGGGTCACGGCGAGCTCGGGGTCGAGGACGCCTCGCCCGCCCGCGGCATGTCGCTGCTCTCCCGGCAGCTGCGCAACCGTAACTTCGAAGTCCGTCAGCTTGATCTCGCCACGGTGTCCGAGGTGCCGCGCGACGCCGCCATGATCCTGATCGCGGGGCCGCTGACGCCCTTCTCCGCCTCGGAGAACGCGCGTCTCCGGAGCTTCCTCTCCGAACGCAACGGACGCGTCATGGCCTTGCTCGATCCGGGTCGCGAACACGGACTGGAACCGACCTTGGCGGAATGGGCCATCTTCACCCCGGACGCCGAGCTCCAGGAGCCCGACCCGGCGCGACGGACCACCGATGGTGACATCGCCCTGATCCGCCTCGAAGAGAAAGAACATCCGCTCACCAAAGTCCTCAAGGAGCAGAACCTGCCGCTCATCGCGGCGCGTATCCGGCCGGCCCGCTTCGACGAAGGCAGCGCGCCGGACAGCACTTTGGGCGTGTGGCAGCTCGTCTTCTCGTCCGACGCCGCCTGGGGAGAGACGGACCTCGTGCGACGACCCGTCCGTTTCGACGTAGACCGTGACCAACCCGGCCCGGTCTGCCTGGCGGCGGCCGCCGAACGGGCGACCGGCATCCGTAAGGGCGTGGGCGGCGCCGGTGGGCGCCTCGTGGTCGTCGGGACATCCGAGATCGCCGCCAACCTCCGCCTGAACCGTGGCGGCAACCGAGCCTTCATCACGCAGTGCGCCGCCTGGCTCACCGACCGCGACCGTGCCGTCTCCTTGCCCGCCCGCACCGAAGGCGAATATCAGCTCAACGCGACCGCGGCGGACTTCTGGGCCCTGGCGCTCCGGTTCTGCCTGATTCCTCTGGGCGTCCTCGCAGTCGGGCTTGCGGTTTCCGTGTGGCGTCGCAGAAGTTGACCTGCACATGCGGATCTCCCGCACCACCGTCATCCTGTTGGTCGCCAACCTGATCGCCTTCGGGCTCGTCTGGAGGGCTACGTCCGGCCATCGACCCGCCGCCGTCAGCCAGACTCAGCTCTTCCCGTCGGCGCCGGCGAAAGTCACCCTCGCCGAAGGCCCGGAGCGAATCGTGCTCGAGAAACGCAGTTCGGTCTGGCGCCTGTCCGAACCATTCGACTGGCCGGCGAACATCTGGTCCGTCCAACGCCTGCTGGATGAACTCCGCTTCGTCAGCATGGAGAGCGGCTTTGACGCGAGCGAAGCCAAGGCCAACGGAGCCGGACTGAAGGATTACGGACTCGAGACGCCGCGCTGGAGCCTCAAGGTCGTCGCGGAGACGGGCGCCGTCGTCGAGGTCAAGATCGGCGTGCAACCCTCCACCCGCCATCACTTCCTGCTCACCGAGGACGGTAAGCGGATCATCCCGTTGCCCGAAGCCATGGCAGCCGCCCTGGCG
>CAIXQT010000014.1 GCA_903921665.1 uncultured Opitutia bacterium | reverse complement strand
TGGCATAAGGGCCAGTACGACGAGAAGACCGCCCCCAAGGTCGCCGTCGTGGACACCGTCGGCGCCGGAGACTCCTTCACGGCTGCCCTCGCCATCGGCCTGCTCCGCGGCGAAGACCTTTCCCTCGTCCATCAGCGCGCCGTCGACGTCGCCGCCTTCGTCTGCACGAAACCCGGCGCGACGCCGGAATTGTTGCCGGAGTTTAAGAGATAGGTGGTAGCGGTTGGCGGTTAGCGGTTAGGCAGAACAAGAGATCACCATTCTCAGGTGGCGGGTGGCAGCCCCGGGTGGCAGGTGGCGGGGAGGCATCCTATCCGGTCCCCGGTCTCCCCTTGATTTACTGCCTCTCCTAACCGCCAACCGCTAACCGCCAACCGCTTCCACCTACTCTCACTTCTTCCCTTTATCTTCCATCCTTCATCCTCCATCTTGGGTCTAGTTTCATGCGCTTCCTCGCATTCCTTCCCCTCTTCCTCGTCGCGACGCTCTGCGCCCAGACCCATCAGGCGGATATCGTGATCTACGGGGGCACGAGCGCCGGAGTCATCGCGGGCATCCAAGCGGCGAAGCTGGGCAAGAAGGTCATAGTCGTCGAACCTGGCCAGCACATCGGCGGCATGGCCGTCGAAGGCCTCGGCGGGACGGATATCGATAATCAGAAGGAGATCCGGAACAGCCCAGCGGTCGGCGGCCTCGCACGGGAGTTCTACCGACGCATCAGCCTGATATATAACCGCAGCGGAGCCTTCGATGCCATCGCAACGAACGGCACCAAGAACACCAGCCTCTGGCGTTTCGAATCACACGTCGCCGAACAAGTCTACGACGCCTGGGTCAAGGAAGCGAAGATCACGGTCCTCCGCGGCCATCGCCTGCGGGAGACCGGCGGCGTGACCATGGAGAAGCTGAAGATCGTCTCGATCTCCTGCGAGAACGGTGCCGTGATCAAGGGTAAGGTCTTCATCGACGCCACCTACGAAGGAGACTTGCTGGCGTTCGCGGGCCTGAGCTTCGCCGTCAGCCGCGAGGGCAACGCAAAGTATCGCGAGACGACCAACGGCCTATGCCTCGACAGCAAGCATAAGCAGCTCGACAAGAAGATCGACCCCTACGTCCGACCCGGCGACTCCACCAGCGGCCTGATCTACGGCGTCCAGCCGACGCCTGCCGGTAAGGACGGCGACCCTGACGACGGCATCCAGGGCTACTGCTTCCGCCTGTGCATGACTCGGGCCGCTGATCGCACCCTAATCGAGAAGCCGGCCGACTACGACCCGACCCGCTATGAGCTGCAGCGCCGCTACCTCGCCGCCGGTGGCAAGATCGAGGCCCCCGGAGCCGGCGTGCCCAACGGCAAGACGGACCCCGGCTCCTGGCATTCGCTCGCCAGCAACTTCACCGGCTTCAATCACCGATACCCGACCGCCAGCTACGCCGAACGGACGGAGATGATCCGCACCTCTCGTAACTATATCCAAGGCCTGTATTGGTATCTGGGCAATGAGCCCTCGGTCCCAGAGGCCACGCGCAAGGCCTGGGGCGCCTGGGGTCTGACCAAGGACGAGTTCACCGACAACGGCGGCTGGCCGCGCGCTTTCTATGTTCGCAACGGCCGCCGGCTCGTCGGCGACTTCGTCCTGACCGAAGCGCACCTGCGCAAGAACAACCCCGTCGCCGTCGAGGACTCGGTCGGCCTGATCTGGTGGCCCCCGGACTTCCATCATGCCCGCTGTATCGTCAAGGAGGGCCGCGTGTGGATGGAAGGCGCGGTCTTCGACAATTCCCCGAACCCGAATTGGATTCCCTGCGGCATCCCCTACCGCGCGCTCGTCCCGAAGATCAAGGAGTGCACGAACCTGCTCACCCCGACGTGCCCCTCGTCGAGCTACGTCGCTTACGGTGCTTATCGCATTGAGTTCACCTTCATGACCGCCGGCCAGTCCTGCGCCACCGCGGCCTCACTCGCCATCGACGGCAACACGCCCGTGCAGCGCATCAACATGGCCCAGCTGGCGGAGATGCTCAGGGCACAGGGGCAAGTGGTAGCGGTGCCGAGGTAAGCGCGATAAATCGCGCGGGGTCTGCTGGCATGCTGGCAGGCTGCGAAGCAGAACAGGATAAGATAAATCGGTTAGACGTGCCTAACCCTGAAATTGCTTCGCAGCAGATCACCAGCACCCATGCCAGCACGATTCGTCACCACGTATAACGAATCGTGTACGTGATCACCTTCTCTTCGTCGGGCTTGAGCGGAACGCGGAACTCGAAGCTCATCGCATCCTTCTTCTCATGCGACTGGCTCTGGGCGGTCAGGGTCCACGTGCCGCCATGGTTAGCATGCTCGACGACGCGGATCTCGACGGCCTCCTTCTTATGATTGCGCACCTTGACCTCGAAGCTCTGGGTGGCGACGCGATTAGAGCCGTCCTCGGTCGAGTTCGTCATACGACGCTCGCCGGCGAGGTCGAAGCTGTTGCCGGTGAGCACGCGGATGACTTCGTCCTTAGGCGTGTGGTCGATCTGATTCTCGCCCACGAACTCGAGCTGGCGGTCAGCGTCTTGCGAGTAGAAGCGCAGTTTGCCCTTCGGCAGGGCGAGGCCGAGCTTATTGGCCTCAGAATTCTTGAATTCACGGTAGACCTGCACCTTTCCGTGGGCGCTGACCCCGCGACGATAATGACCTGCCCCTTCATAGACATAAATCCGCTCGGCCTTGACGCCCGTGGCGCGCACAAACTCGACCTGCTTGGTCTCCTTGTCCCGCAGGGTCACCGGATTGCCCAAGGTGTAGAGATGGAATTCGTCGAAGGACTTCTCGGTCACGACGGCATCCGCCACCGCCATCATCGCCCGCCCTTTGGCGGCTGCCGTGAAAGGTATGGGGACGTTTTCCTCCACGCGATGGACATCGCCGGCCATGAGCTTGATCTTGGCGTCGTTGAAAAGCATCCCGCTCTGGTTGTTCATCGTCACCCAGCCGACGATATCCACCGTGTCGCCCTTCTCCGGCGCGACCAGGTTGTAGCTGGCCTCCCAGGTGAAGCCGCGGCTGAGGTAGGCGACCTCGGCGTCGATCTTGCCGGAAGCGGCGGAATTGAGCTTCCAGTTCAGGGTAGGCTTGAGGACGTTGTCGTTGCCGAGCGACGGAAAGACGGGTTCGCCCGGGAGGGAGAACTGCAGCTTACCATCGACCTCGATGATGGGTTCGACGAAATTCCCGCCGGGGACGAAACCACTGCGCACGACCTTACCGGCGATGATGCGGTCGGGCTTGTTGACCTCACGACGATTGAACTCGAGCGACTTGCCCTCGAAGAGCGAGAGCAGCATCGCCTGCGAGACGGGATCGTTACGGTAGGACTGCTCGAGAATCTGGAACTCGGCCTTGCCCGCGACGTCGCGCAGGATGACGGAGTCCGACTCGACCTGCGCGGTGGCGCCCGCGAAGGAGACCTGGTTGACGCCGGACTTGAGATCGATCGGCAACGTCTCACGCACCACGGCGTAACCGCCGTTGTAGATCGTGAGCGCCGGATCAGCGGCGAAGGAGACGGAAGCGGCGGCCAGCAGGAGGAGCGCGGGGAGTTTCATGGGGATGGTGAAATTCTGGGGACCGGCAGGAGCTTTCCGATATTAATAAGCGGCACCGACTAACCAACCCGTCTGAGGACTATCCCTCAACGACCCTTCCAGCGCTGATGCAGGTAACCATGGTAGGGCTGACCACCCTTGGTCAGCCGCGGTTGAGCGAGGGCACTCAACCCTACCCGAGACAACGGCTATTAGCTCAAAGGAAAACCGGAGACCGGATAGTTGGCTGGGGCCATTCCTTTCAGGTCCCAGATCTCGGCCGTCGGGTCTCAGGTTCGGCTGCCCAGGTACAGGCGCTCTGCCATCTGTCCTCCGCCGTCGATTCAGCCCTCCACTCTGTCCTCTATTCAGCCATCTGTCATCGATTCAGTCATCTGACATCGACTCAGCCATCTGACATCGACTCAGCCATCTGCCCCCACCCTACCTCCCCTTCTTCCTCTGCTTCCTCCGATATTCCACCGGAGTACAGCCCATCTCGCGCTTGAAGAGGCGATTGAAGAAGGTGACCTGCCGGAAACCGCAGGCCAAGGCGATGTCCAGGACGCTCCGTTCGCCATCCCGAAGCTCGCGGCGGGCGGCCTGCAAGCGGAGCTCGTTGACGAAGGCACTGAAACTGTGACCGGAGTGCTGCTTGAACTGACGGGCAAAGGTCGGGCGGCTGAGGCCGGAAATCTTCAGGAGGTCTTCCAGCCGGATCTCGTCGCGGAAGTTGGCCACGAGGTGCTGGACCGATTTCGAGATGGCTTTCTGATAATGGGATTCGGCGCTGAGCGTGAAGCTGCGCGACGACAACAGGGCGAGGTCAGACTCCGGCGCGTCGGCGACTTCGGCGAGGAGACGGAGCAACGCCGCCAGCTGGCCCGCCCCCTTGCTGCGGGCGACATCCTGCATGAGCGCGGCGATGGCCGTCGCGGTGCGCCCACGCAAGTGGAGGCCGCGCTCGGCCCGCTTGAATAGTTCACGTAGCTCAAGGTTCTCCGGAAACGCCCACACGGGATGACTTTCCGGAAAATGCCATTGGATCGAAAGCCCCCCGGAGGCGCCAGAGGTATGCCAGTGATGCGGCAAGCGCTCACCGAGCAGCACGAGATCACCAGCCGCGAACGCGCCGATGGCATCGCCCACGAAGCGCGTACCCTCCCCCGCCGTGAACAGGGTCAGTTCCATCTCCTTATGGAAGTGCCAGTGATTACCCTCCCCTTGGACCGGCTGCGTCCGACCCGGACCGAGGATGCATTCGACGTCCCGGAGGGACTTCGACCAGCGCAAGACGCGGAAGGAGTGCCCTTCGGGCAACTCGACCTTCTCGCGGATGGCTTTCATAGGGTCATTCGTATCAAAGACACCCCCACCTGCAAGGGGTTAGTTGAGATAATAGTGCCGCCAAGGGAGACACGAAGCGTAGCGGATCC
>CAIXQT010000013.1 GCA_903921665.1 uncultured Opitutia bacterium | reverse complement strand
GGGCTTCGTCGACCTGCAGGTCAATGGCTATGCCGGGCATGATCTCAACGGCCTGACCCTCGACGTCGCGACTGTGCGGAGCCTTTGCCAGGCGATGCTCAAGGTCGGCGTCACGACTTTCCTCCCGACGCTCATCACCGCGCCGGAGGTCCGTCTCATCGCAGCCCTCCGAACCATCCGTGAGGCGTGCGCCCAGCATCCTGAAGTCGCCGCGATGGTCGCCGGCATCCATGTCGAGGGTCCGCACATCGCTCCCGAAGACGGCCCGCGCGGCGCTCATCCCGCCGCCGACGTCCGTCCGCCTTCCTTCGGCGAGTTCGATCGTTGGCAGCAGGCTGCCGGCGGTCTGATCAAGCTTGTCACGGTGTCGCCGCATTGGCCGGAGGCTCCGGCCTACATCCGTCATCTCGTGAAGGCCGGCGTCACCGTCTCGCTGGGCCATACTTCCGCCGATGCCGGCCAGATCACCTCCGCCGTCGACGCCGGTGCGACCCTTTCGACGCACCTCGGCAACGGCTCGCACGCGATGATGAATCGCCGTCACAATCATCTGTGGCCGCAGTTGGCGGAGGATCGCCTGGCCGCCATGTTCATCGCCGACGGGCATCACCTCACGTCCGCCCAATTGAAGGCCATGCTCCGGGCCAAGGGCCCGGGCCGAGCGCTCGTCGTCTCCGATACTGTGGCGCTCGGCGGCCTGCCGGCCGGCAAGTATCAGACCCCCATCGGCGGTAAGGTCGAACTGAAGGCCGACGGTTTCCTGGCGATCGACGACGGTACCGGGAATTATCTCGCCGGAGCGGCTCTGCCGCTGACAGCGGCGATTCCTGTCTTAGTGAATCAGGTCGGGCTCACCTTCGGTGAAGCCGTCACCCTGATGACCTCAGCGCCGGGCCGGATCGTCGGGGGCAGGGGGGTGTTGGCGGTCGGCCAGCCTGCGGATCTGGTCAGCTTCCGCTGGGAGCCTGAGCTGTCCGGACTGGAAATCGCCGGGGTCTGGTTGCGCGGTGTTCGCATGGGCTGAGCCCCTGCCGGCGGGCATCGGAAAAATCGATATCCGCCGCTGGAGCTAGTTCTCGCATCAGGGCGTTTTTCGGTCAGATTCCCCTGATGGCCTTCGACGAAATGTTCGGCGTAATCGCAGCAATCGCGTTCTTCGCCTTCCTCATCTTCCTTCCGATTCGTTTCTTCATCCTGATCGGACAGGTGAAGTCGTTGGAGCGCCGATTGTCGGCCTTGACCGGCGGGGTGCCCAACGTCGCCGCCAAGCCGGTCGAAGCGGCGGCCCCGGCGTCTGTTCCAGTCTTGCCTCCGCCCTTGCCCGTCAGGCCGGTGCCGGCCGCCGTCTCGACGCGCCCCGACCCCTTCTTCGAAAGACTCCGGGACCTTGGTCTGCTTCCGCCGACCGATCTCAAAGGAGAGTACGCCTTGGGTGCTTGGTGGGCTGTGCGGGTCGGCGGCCTGTTGGCGGTAGCGGCGGTCGTCTTCCTGGGCATCTGGTTGAATCTGCGCTCTTCCATTCCTCCGGCCGTCCGCGTCCTCGAAGTGGCGCTGATCGGCGCCGGACTTTTCTGGGGCGGCCTCCGTCTTTCGGCCAAGCGTAAGGACCTAGGTGAGGTGCTCGCCGCTTCCGGCCTCGCCGTCTGGCAGTTCGCCGCGTGGGCGACGTACGGCCTCGATAAGATGCGGGTCTGCGACAGCCCTGCGCAGGCCGCGCTGGTCCAGTTCTTCGTGGCGTTCGGCGTGGCTTTCGTCGCCTTGGCGAAAGGCAGCAAGCTCTTCGGCCAGCTCGCGGTCGTCTTCGCTTCCGTCGCGGTTTACTTCTCCATCGGGACGGGCGCGGCGCCCGGACAGACCGCGGCCGGAGCCGGTATGATCGCCCTCTTGGGCGCCATCCTGATGGTACGCGGCCCGTGGGGCTCCGCTGGCGTGCTGGGGTTAATCGGTTCTCAGGCCTGTCTCCTGCTGCTCTATGCGACCATGCCGACGAAGGATGCCAACTATCTGCCTTTGCAATGGGCCGCGTCAGGTTCGTTCCTCGTCCTCTGGCTCGGCGAGCGTCTGGTGAAGGACGATGCCGTCTTGCTCGGAAGCAACGCGCGCGCGGCCTTCCAGCTCGCAGGCTTCTTCGCCCCGGCCTGCCTTTGCTTGTTCCTCGCGACCGGCGGCGAGATGGATCGCGCGACCGTCTCCTTGCTCATCGCCGCCGTGGCGAGCCTCGCAGGTTGCCTGGAACTGCGCCGTAGCCGTCTCGTCAGCGAAGTCCTCCTGCTCTCCGCCGTCGGCTTCGTCGGCGCCGGCCTCGCCTGGCTCGTGGATCCGCACCTCGTCTGGCTCATCTGGGC
>CAIXQT010000012.1 GCA_903921665.1 uncultured Opitutia bacterium | reverse complement strand
TCGTTTCGCCTTCGGCTTGTGGCTGCTCTCCTCCCTGCCCTGTTTTGCCGGGTATGGAACGACGGTGTCGCCCGACGAGGTTCGTCGTGAATTCACGTACACCCGCGCCGTCGTCACCGGCACGGTCGAAGGCGTCACGGAGTATCTGCCCGTCAGCTCGACGGGACACATGATCATCAGTAACGCCATTCTCGGCGTCCCCGCGTTTCCGGATGTCACGGTGCAAGGCATCAGCGACCGTAAAGGCCGTGCCGTCTCCCTCGAGCGCATCGCCGACGACTACATCGTCATCATCCAGATCGGCGCGATCTTCGCCGTCTTCGTGGCGTTCTTCAGCCGCATCGGCACGCTACTCCTCGGCCTGGGTCGAGGGGACCGGGGGTCGGTCGACCTCGCCATTGCGATCGTCGTCGCGTTCATCCCCGCCGCTATACTCGGCTTCTTGTTCAAGGATGCGATCGCGGCTCATCTTTTTTCCGTCGAAGTCGTCGCCGCCGCCCTCCTCGTCGGGGGACTCGTCATCTTGGTCGCGGAGCATCTTCTGCCGAAGTCGAAAGTCGTTGGCACGGACGAAGTCGCCTCGATCGGGTGGCGCTCGGCTCTGACGGTCGGGCTCTGCCAATGCTTCGCCTTGATTCCCGGTACGAGCCGTTCGCTGGCGACGATTCTCGGCGGCCGCCTCGCAGGGCTCTCCCATGCGGCCGCCACGGAGTTCTCCTTCCTGGTCGGACTCCTCACCCTTTCCGCGGCCTCAATTTATAAGATGTGGTCGCTGGGGCCTGCGCTCGCTCAAGTCTACCCCGCCGGCCCGGCGAGCGTCGGCCTGTTGGTCGCGGCGGTGACGGCCTTCGTGTCGGTGAGGTGGCTGGTCGGCTACGTCTCGCGCAACGGACTGGGCGTGTTCGCCTGGTACCGCATCGCGCTGGGCGGTGCGATCTTGGCGATCTTGGCGCTGAAGTGAGGGCGGCTTAGGTGCCGAGTTCGAAACCCTTGCGGTATTCGCGACGGACATAGGCGTTGGCGGCCTTGTCGTTCGTCACTTCCATCTTCGCACCATCCCAGAGCAGCTTGCGGTCCGGGAAACGGGAAGCGAGGTTGCCCATGAGCACCATTTCCGAGAGCGGTCCGGAGTAGTCGAAGTTGGACGAAGCGGCGACGCCGCCCTTGCAGGCGCGAATCCAGTCTTTCTCGTGGCCGTTCGAGTTGCCGGGGATGCGCGGGATGGTCTTACCGAGTTTCTTGGCCTCGGCGCGGAGGTCGGCGTTGAGGATGCGCGGGTTGAGTCCGTAGCAACCGCAGACGAGCTTGCCCTTGTCGCCGACGAACAGGCAACCGCCATTAGGATCGCCGAACGGCATGTCGTCCTCGAGTTCGTCGGGGCGCTGGGGCATCAGGCCGCCGTCCCACCACGTGAGGGTCACGGGCGGCATCTCGCCGCGGGCCGGGAACTTGAAGCGCACGATCGAGGAACGCGGATAGGATTCGTTCTTGCCCGAGGTCTTCTTGCCGAAGGTTTCGTAGACGGTCGACACATTGCCTTCGACGCTGATAGGGTACTGGAGATTGAGGGCCATGAAGGCCGGGTCGATGATATGGCAGCCCATGTCACCGAGCGAACCGGTGCCGAAATCCCACCAAGCGCGCCACTTGCCGGGGTGGTAGGAAGCGTGGAACGGACGGAGCGGAGCCGGACCACACCAAGCATTCCAATCCATGCCCTGGGGGGCGTTCTGCACATCGGTCGGTCGGTCCATCTCGAGGCTCTGCGGCCAGATGGGGCGGTTGGTCCAGGTGTGGACTTCGCGCACCTTGCCGATGAGACCCGCGGCGATCCATTCGGTGACCTGACGGATGCCTTCGCCGGAGTGACCCTGGTTGCCCATCTGGGTCACGACCTTATATTTGTGAGCCGACTCGGTCAGGATGCGCGCTTCGAAGACGGAATGCGAGATCGGCTTCTGGACGTAGACGTGCTTGCCACGGCGCATGCACTCCATCGCGATGTAGGCGTGCGAATGGTCCGGCGTGGCGATGATGACGGCGTCGATATCCTTCTGCTCGTCGAGCATCTTGCGGAAGTCGGTGTAGAGGGCCGCCTTCGGGAACTGCTTGATCGTGCCGCCGCAGCGGCCCAGGTCCAGGTCGCAGAGCGCGACGATGTTCTCATCGGAAGAGGCCCGGACGTTGCTTGAACCGACACCGCCGAAGCCGATGGCGGCCACGTTGAGCTTTTCGTTCGGCGAAACCGTTCGACCGGCGGAATTAAGCCAAGGGCGGGAGACCGCGAAAGCGGCGGCGGCCAGGCCGGTATTGCGGAGAAAGGACCGACGATTGAGCTGGGGTGTCATGGGAGGGGGTGAATATTTATTATGACCCCTGGCATGAGTCGCAAGTCCCATGCTCCCCGGCCGATAGGGCTCAAACGACGGAACGACCCACCATAGCGTCGTCGGTCTTCGACGTGGGTCGGCCGGGCAGACGGAACGGGAAGGCAGATGTGAATAGGTTCTGTGGTCAGGCTCTTGCCGCCGCCTATCTCGCTGTCTGGTTGAATCTTATGACGCCCCTCCCCTTCCCTTAGGTGGCGAAGTTTCATTTGACTATGCTGTGAATAAACTGTTCATAAAGGAAACCACCACGACCCTGATGTTTAAGCGCTTCCCCGGGCTATTCACCCAAGCCATCGGCATCGACCTTGGCACGGCCAACACGCTTGTCTTCCTCAAGGATCGCGGCGTCGTCCTCCGCGAGCCGAGCGTCGTCGCCATCCGGACCAGCACCCGCAAGCCGATCGCCGTCGGCAACGAGGCGCGCATGATGCTGGGCCGTACACCTGGTGACATCCAGGCCCTGCGCCCGATGAAGGACGGGGTCATCGCCGACTTCGAGATCAGCGAGCACATGCTCCGCTATTTCATCGGCAAGGTCGCCCGCAAATCCCTCTTCACCAATCTCACCGTCGTCGTCGCCGTTCCTTACGGTATCACCGCCGTCGAACGCCGTGCCGTCATGGACTCGGCCTATCGCGCCGGAGCCGACGATGTGATCACGATCCCTGAGCCGGTCGCTTCCGCCATCGGCGTCGGCCTCCCGGTCGAAGAGCCCACCGGCTCGATGATCGTCGACATCGGCGGCGGCACCACCGAAGTAGCCGTGCTTTCGCTTGGCGGCATCGTGCATGCCCGCTCCATCCGCGTCGGCGGCGATGAGTTCGACATGTCGATCATCAAGTATATCCGCAATTCCTACAATCTGATCATCGGCGAACGCACGGCCGAAGAGATCAAAATCAAGATCGGTTCCGCTTACGCATTGGAGCAGGAGCTCACCTTCGAGGTCAAGGGTCGCGACAACGTCACGGGTCTCCCCCGTCAGCTGCACCTCACCTCCCAGGAGGTCCGCGAAGCGATGGCGGATAACATCAACCAGATCATCGAGGCCGTGAAAGGCTCGCTGGAGCGTATCCCGCCCGAACTTTCCTCCGACTTGGTCGACCGCGGCATCGTGCTCGCCGGCGGCGGCTCCCTCATCCGCAAGATTGACCGAGCCATCTCGGAGGCCACCGGTCTGCCGGTCTTCGTCGCCGAAGACCCTCTTTGCGCCGTCGTCAACGGCACCGGCAAGATCCTCGCCAACTCCTCCCGCTGGAGCGGCCGAGACTAAGCCCGCCTGCGGGCCGACCCGCCATGGATCAGAATCGTCAAGGTGCCCGCGCTTCCTATGTCGCCCTCGCGATCTTCGTCGCGCTGTGGGTGTTGCTGCCGTCCGCCGTCCGCCGCCTGAACCGCGAGGCGTTCGCCGAATTCCAAGCACCGGCCCTGCACCTTTTGGGCAAGTCGCGCGACATGGCGACCTTCTGGGAGAAGAAGAGCCGCTCGACCGAGGAGATGGCCGCGGCCGGCCGGGATCTCGCCCGCATCAACGCCGCCTTGGAGATCAAGCTGAACGCGATGGACGACGTTCGTCGCGAGAACGTTCGACTGCGGGAAATCACCCGCTACGTCGTCCCCGCCGAGTACATGTCGGTCGTCGCCCGTGTCGCCACCCGCGACAGTTCCTCCTGGTGGCAACGCATCGTGATCCGCAAAGGACGTAACGATGGCATCCGCCCGGGAGCCCCCGTCGTCTTCGGCAATAACGTCGTCGGACGCGTCACCGCCGTCCACCTCACGACCAGCGAAGTCGACCTCGTGACCAGTCCCGGCTTCCGCTGCACGGCTTACCTTGAAGGCGACGAGCAGAACCGGATCGCGCTCGTGAACGGCGTCGCCGCTAATTCGCTCGGGACCGCCAAATCCCGCGTCAGCGTGATTCCGCATGACTATACTCCGCCAGCCGGCCAGCCGGCCCGCGTCTTCACCACCGGCATGGGCGGCGTCTTCCCGAGCCGACTATTGCTGGGATATCTCGATGGTGGCACCTATTCGACGCCGGTCGGTAATTTCAAGGAGAGCCTGCTCATCCCGTCCCGGGATCTTTATAATCTTCAGGAAGTGTCCGTGCTCGTCCCGCTGCATCAGAATCCGGGGGAAGCGCTGATGCAGGGAGACCAATTCCAGTGACCATGGGCTGGGCATGGCTGATCCTGGCGCTAGCGACCTACCCATGGTTGCTCGGCGCCGACCTGGCCTCCGACGTCTTCGCGTCTTCTTCGCTGACGCTCTTCGTCTCCGGGGCCTGCCTCATCGCGCCTAGTCGCCGCTTACGTCGATGGCAGGCCGTTCTCTTCGCGGCGTTTCTGGGTTTCTTGTTCGAAGCTCGCCGACCCGTCCCGGACGGTACCGTCGCGCTCGTCTTGGTCGCTTCCGTGATTTTCCTCTCCTCTAATCGCCAGCTGCTCCGCAACACCCCGGGCATGCTTCGGGCCGCCGTCATCGTGAACATCTTGGCCTGCCTTTGTTGGTATCTTGGCGCCGCCTTCCTTGCCCCGGTCGTAGCCGTCGACCCCTTCGGCCAATTCTGTCTGCAAATGCTGGTCGCAGGCCTCTTGGGTGTCGTCGTCCTTCTGCCGGTGGCTTTGACGCAGAATGCCGCGATGGACCGGCTCGGCGTGCCACCCGCCCCGGAGACGCCATGAAGGAACCGAATGACATGCGGGTGTTGCCCTCTACTCCGGTCGGGCGTCTGCGCCTTTACGGAGTCTTCGCGTTCTTCCTCGCCGGCTTCCTTTATGTCGCCGGCGGCCTGGCCTATCGTCAGCTGGTACAGGCGGGCGACCTCAAGGAGCAGTCGGACACGCAGAGCCAGCGCGTGGTCCTGCGCCCTCCGGCTCGCGGACGAATCTACGATCGCAACGGTTTCGCCCTGGTCGACAGCCGTGCTCGCTGGAGCGTCAAGGCGGATCTGGCCGCCTTGCAGAAGGAGTTTCGCTCGGAATACCTGCGGCTTATCGCGGCGGAAAAAGCCCGCGATGCTGTCCAGATCGACCGTGAGCGACTGATGGAAGTCGCCAGGGTGCGCGTCCTGCAAGGTTGGCTGAACAAGGTCTGGTTCGTCATCGATGAGACCAACCGCAGCGCCAAGCTGAGCCGACCTACGTCCAAGGTGGTGCCCGTCACCGCGCCGGGCGAGCGTCAGATCAGCCTTGAGCAACTCCGCAGGCATCTCCGCGAACGACGCGCCCTGCCCTTCACGCTCGTCTCCGATCTCGCCTTCCCCGGTGCGAACCAGGCGCAGACTCCCGAAGAGGGTTCAAGATCTGTGGCTCGCTTCATCGAGCAGTTCCCGGTCGAAGGTCCTATCCGGCTCGAGTCGGATAACATCCGCACCTACCCTTACGGAGCGCTGGCGTCGCACGTGCTCGGCTACGTCAAGGACACGGACCAGCTGCCGGAGAACGTCAACGACATCTCGGATGTCCGGATCGAGGCGCTGCAGAAGCTGCACTACACTGGCAAGACCGGCGCCGCTGGCGTCGAACTGACCTACAACCATGTGCTGAGCGGCCAGACCGGCTGGGAACTCTGGACCAAGACATCGTCCGGGTATAATCAGACGAGGCTGAAGCACAGCGAGGCGGCCCAAGGCAGCAACGTCATCCTGTCCCTCGACTATCGCATCCAGCAAGCGACGGAGGCGGGACTAGCCAAGATCAAGGATCCGCAAGGCAAGCTCCTACCGGCCGCCGCCGTGATGCTCGACGTCCGTACCGGCGAGATCTTGGCCTTGGCCAGTCAGCCGACCTTCGACCCCAACCGCTTGGCGGATCGGGTCTCGTCGGCTTACTACGACGAAGTCGACAAGTCCGGCGCCTGGCTTAATCGCGCCACCCAAGGGCTCTACTCACCTGGTTCGACGTTCAAGGTCATCACGGCCATCGCCGGCATGCGCAAGAAGGTCGTCGATTGGGATGACGTGCTCGAATGCGGAGCCTTCTTCAAGGTGGGCAACCGCGACTTCCCTGAACACGAGCCCGTCGGTTTCGGCGACGTGGACGTCGATAAGATGCTGGCGATCTCTTGCAATGTCTGGAACTACCAAGTCGGGCTGCGTACCGGCATCGAGGCGCTTTCCGCCGAGGCCCGTCGGTTCGGGCTGGATAGCCCTCTGCTCAATACCGTCAGCGACGTCGAGAGCGGCGGCCTGCCGATGACCGAGCTCCCGTTCGCCGCCTCGCGCGGCTTGGTCGTGCCGGATCGGGAATATAAGCTTCGTATCAAAGCGGGACCTTGGAACGACGGCGATACCGCCAACCTGTCCATCGGTCAGGGCTACTTGCTGACGACTCCGCTACATATGGCGTGTTTCGCCGCCTCGCTGGCGCGTGGTGAGACCCGGACCACGCCCTCGATCATCCATGATGCGCGTCGGGATGGCCGACACCAAGGCGCCGAGCCCATCGGGCTCAGCAAGGCTCAGCTCGATGCGATCCACGGAGGCATGGTCCGCTGCGTCGAAGAAGGCACGGCCCGCGTCGCCCGCATCCCGGGGCTGCCTTATGCCGGCAAGACGGGCACCACCGAGTATTTCCAGAAAGGCGAAAAGGCCCACCTTGCTTGGATGATCGGCTATGCCCCTGCTGACAACCCCGTGGTCGCCTTCGCAGTGCTCGTCGAAGGCCAGCTGGATACGAATACTTGGGGCGGCAAGACGGCCGGGCCGGTCGCCAAGGAGATGTTGGAAGCCTGGGCCGCGACGGCTGATTCGTCCTCCCAGCCCAAGCCGAAGGCCGACCCCGCGCGTTAATCCCGTAGCAACACCGGCGTGCCGACGGGCACCAGATCGAATAGCTGGATGACGTCGCGGTCCGAGAGCAAGACGCACCCGTGACTGTTCGGTTGGCCTAACTTGTCCTGTTGATTCGTGCCGTGGATATAGACGAAACGTCGGCGCGTGTCGACGAGCCGACCTTGCGCGTCCATACCCTGGTTGCGCCCGGGTTCCAGTCCGTCCAGCCAAAGGATGCGCGAGGTGATGAGATTGTCCTCGGGCGAAGCCCACTCCGAGGCGAGCTTACCCGTTGGCTTTCGGGTCTTGAAGACCATGCCCGGAACGGCGCCCTCTCCGATCTTCTCGCAGACCTGATGAAGTCCGTCCGGGGTCTGGAGGGAATCCTGGACGCAGCCACGGCCGGCCCTGGCGGTACTGACGACGTAGGTGCGGCATTCCTGCCCTTGGAAATGCCATAGTTTTTGCTGGTCAATCGACACAACGATGCAATCTTCCGCAGAAGGCAGACCGAGCCCTTTCAGGCGTTCGGTCACCTCCTTCTTCAAACCTAACTCGAACTCAGAACATGGCATATCGTATCGGCATCGTGGGCGTGACAGGCGCGGTGGGTCAAGAACTGCTGGCGCTCATGGCCAAGCGTAACTTCCCCGTGGCCGAACTCCGCCCCTTGGCTTCGGCCCGCTCGGCCGGTTCCAAGGTCAGCTATGGCGGCAAGGAATGGACCGTCCAGGAAGCTAAGCCCGAGGCCTTCGAAGGGCTTGATTTCGCCATCTTCAGCGCCGGCGGCTCGATCTCCCTCGCCCTCGCCCCTGAAGCCGTGAAGCGCGGCTGTATCGTGATCGATAACAGCTCCGCCTACCGCATGTATCCGGATGTCCCGCTCGTCATCCCGGAAATCAACGCGCACCACCTCGCCAACCATAAGGGCATCATCGCCAACCCGAACTGTTCGACCGCCATCGCGCTGATGGGCCTGTACCCCCTCCATCAGGCCTTCGGCCTGAAGCGTTTCTTCGCCTCGACCTACCAGGCCGTCTCCGGCACCGGCGCCGAAGCGATGCGCGAACTCGACGCCCAGGCGCGCGCCTGGGCCAAAGGTGAGACCCTCGCCCCGAAGGTCTACCCGCACACGATCAACTTCAACCTCATCCCCCAGGTGGATTCGTTCCTCGAGGACGGCTACACCAAGGAAGAGATGAAGATGCTCAACGAAGGCCGCAAGATCATGGATCTGCCCGGCCTCAAGGTGACCACCACCTGCGTCCGCGTCCCGGTCTTCCGCGCCCACTCGATCGCCATCAGCGCCGAATTCGAAAAGCCGGTCGACATCGCGGCCGCCCGCAAGGCCATCAGCGCCTTCCCCGGCGCCGAACTTTGCGACGATCCGGCCAACAAGAAGTATCCGATGCCGCTCGATTACGCCGGCAAGGAGAAGTGCGGCGTCGGCCGCCTCCGCAAGGACACCCTCTTCGATAACGGCATCTCCCTCTGGGTCTCGGGCGACCAGCTTTGGAAGGGCGCCGCGCTGAATGCGATCCAGATCGCCGAAGCGCTCCACGCCCAGGGTCGTCTCGCCCGCAAGTAAGCCGACCATGGCCCGGAGCAACGATCGCGCACCGCGCCACGCCGACCTGCATAAGCCGGTCCGTCTCTACGACGAAGGGGACATCCCCGCGCTGCTCAAGGACGTCAAGGACCCCCTGATCCTCGTCCTCGACGGCGTCCAGGACCCCCACAACCTCGGCGCTTGCCTGCGCAACGCCGAATGCGCCGGCTGCGCCTTCGTGGTCATCACCCGTAAGAACTCCGCTCCGGTCACGGATACGGTCCGCAAGGTCGCCGTGGGCGCCGCCGAGACGATGCCGATCGTCCAGGCGAACAATCTCCGCAACGCCCTCGTGAAGCTGAAGGACGCAGGCGTCTGGCTGGCCGGCACGTCCGACCATAAGGCGAGCCAATCCCTTTACGCCGCCAAGCTGAGCGGTCCGCTGGCGATCGTGCTCGGCGCCGAAGGCGACGGCATCCGCCACCTGACGGCCGAGACGTGCGATTTCCTGCTGCGCATCCCGATGCTCGGCCAGGTCCCCTGCCTTAACGTGTCCGTCTCCGCCGGCGTGTGCCTTTTCGAGGCGGTTCGTCAGCGCGGGCATCGCTGAGGTTCAATTTTTCTTTACCCTTCCCTCTGGGCCTGTCGTAATCGAAGCGTTCGGCAGGCCAGATAGCTCAATGGTAGAGCAGTTGACTTTTAATCAATTGGTTCCGGGTTCGAGTCCCGGTCTGGCCACTCCGAACAGCCTCTTTGCCCCATGGGGGAAGTCTCTGTTGAATTAAGTGCATTTGCTCTTGAAATTCTGGCCGCGTCTTGCACTCATTCCCATCCCGCTGTCTGGCTGGATAGCTCAATGGTAGAGCAGTTGACTCTTAATCAATTGGTTCGGGGTTCAAGTCCCCGTCCAGCCACCAGCGGGAAACCTTTTCGAGAATGTCACCGTTCGCCCTGCAGGCGGCGGTAACGCTCGGCCATGTAGGCGGCATGGCACGGACGGCAGTAGCTGTGGTAGTTGCCCGAGGCCCTTAGCCAATGGAACATCTGCACAGGCAGCACCTGTTGGCAATGGGCGCAGTGCCTGGTCGTGTCCGTCCGTCGCGCGCTGCGCAGCTCCGAGCGACGTTTAGCCGCTGCGCCTAGGCAGGGGCGGCAGAAAGGATGGATCGCGGCGGTACCCTCCAGCCGGTGGAACAGGTCCAAAGGCTTGGTCTTGTGGCAGCAGCGGCATTTCTTCTTGGTGCGTTCGTTCATGGCGTCTCGAGGAAGCCCCTGCCCGCGACCCACGCAACGGCAAGGGTCTGGGGTGTATCGCTGAGGCGATACCCTTACTCCACCGTGACCGACTTGGCCAGATTACGAGGCTGGTCGATCGGACAGCCGCGAAGTCGCGCCACATGATAAGACAGCAGCTGCAAGGCCACGGCGGCGGGAATCGTCGCGACCAAGGGATCGCAGTCCGGGATGCGGATGACTTCGTCGGCGATCTTCGCTTCTGGTCCGCCTTCGGTGACGATGGCGATGATGTGCGCCCCGCGTGCTTTGCACTCTTCGGCGTTGCCTAAGGTCTTATCGAGGACGGGCGATCGGTTGGCGATCACGACGACCGGCATGCCGGGCGTCAGCAAGGCGATCGGGCCATGCTTGAGTTCAGCCGCATGGTAACCTTCGGCATGGATGTAGGAGATTTCCTTGAGCTTAAGCGCCCCTTCCAAAGCCACGGGATACATCGGTCCACGTCCGAGATAGAAGGCGTGTTCGTGTTTCACCATGCCTTCGGCGACCTTGGCGATGGCGGCGTCCTGCCTCAGGACGACCTCGATGAGTTCCGGCAGCCGGGCCAACTCGGCGGCCAGGTCGAGGCCTCGCTCCCGGGAGAGACGCCGGCCGCGACCGAGCTTAAGGGCCATGAGAAGCAACACGGCGACCTGGCTGGTGAACGCCTTGGTCGAGGCGACGGAGATCTCCGGACCGGCGTGCAAGTAGACGCCGCGGCCCGTTTCGCGCGCGATGGTTGATCCGACCACGTTCACCAATCCCATCACCATCGCTCCTTTTTCCTTGGCTTCGCGGACGGCGGCCAGGGTATCGGCGGTCTCGCCGGACTGCGAGATGGCGACGACGAGATCGCGGCCATCGACGAGCGGATTACGATAGCGGAATTCGGCGGCAGGCTGGACCTCGGCCTGGATGGCCGCGAGCTCCTCGAAGGCGAAGTCTCCGACCATCCCGGCATGCAGAGATGTCCCGCAGCCGACCATGACGATGCGATGCAGCTCCAGGAGTTCGCGGGCGGTGGCGCCCATGCCCGAAAGCACGGCGGTGCCGTTCAGCAGGTCCAGACGGCCACGTAAGGCGTTCCGGACCGATTCCGGCTGCTCGTGGATCTCCTTGAGCATGAAGTGCTCAAAGCCGCCCTTTTCCACGGCTCCGGCCTCGAATTCAAGTTCGGCAACGTCGCGATCCATCGGCGCATGATTAAGGTCGGTGATGTCGACGCTGTCCGCCGTGACCAAGGCGACGTCGCCGTCGTCGAGATAGATGACCCGGCGGGTATGCGAGATGATGGCCGAGGGGTCCGAGGCGATGAGGCACTCCCCTTCGCCGACGCCGATGACCAGCGGACTGCCTTTCCGGGCGACGACGATTCGACCAGGTTCATCCGCGGAAATGACCGCGATGCCGTAAGCGCCTTCGACCTGACGCAAGGCGCTGATGACTGCCTTCCGGAGGTCGCCCTTGTAATACTCACCGATCAGGCGGGCGACCGCTTCGGTATCGGTTTCGGAGCAGAAGACATGGCCCTTGGCTTCGAGCTTGGTCCGTAGCGTCCGGTAATTCTCGATGATGCCGTTATGGACGAGTCGGATCCGCCCGGTAGCGTCCGCATGCGGGTGGGCGTTGGCTTCGGTCGGCGCTCCGTGTGTCGCCCAGCGCGTGTGGGCGATGCCTACGGCACAATGTGCTTGCGTTGCTTCCGGCCATTCGGCGCGGACCTTATCAGCCAACCGAGCGACCTTTCCCACGGCGCGCAGGGTCAGGAGCGTCTTACCATCCTGCACGGTAAGTCCGGCTGAATCGTACCCACGGTACTCCAAGCGACGCAGGCCGCTGAGGAGCACGGGAGTGGCTGCGCTTCGACCTACGTATCCGACGATACCGCACATGGTCAGGCGAGGATATCCTTGTCGACGATAGCACCCGGAAGGGTCGACGTCTTTGGCCAAAGCTTTCGGCCGGGGTAGATGGAAGTATGGATGCCGGTATGCACGCCATCACCGACGATCGCCCCGAGCTTACGGCGACCGGTGTCGACCATACGTCCCTCGACAGGACTACGGTGCGCACCGCCGTCGTGACGCAGGTTCGAAGTGATCGTGCCTGCGCCGAAGTTCACTTTTTCTCCCAGGATGGTGTCTCCGAGGTACGAAAGGTGGCCGACGTTGGTGCCCGGCAGGAGGATCGAGTTCTTGATCTCGACGGCCTGGCCGACGTGACACTTATCACCGATCGAAGTGGAGCCGCGGATGTAGCAATTGGGCCCGACCTTGCAGTTGTCGCCGATGATCACGTCGCCTTCGATGACGACGCCCGGGAGGATCTTGCTGCCTTTGCCGATCTGTAGGCGTCCATCAAGGTAAAGCGAGCTGTGCGCGCCGGACTCTTGGACATAGTGCTTCCGGGAGGTCATGGCCTCCACGTTGGCTCGCAGGAGGTCCCAGCTATAGGCGATCGCGAACGATTGCGTCACCCGGAGTTCGCGTGCGCCGGTCGGTCGAGAAATCAGGACGATGTCGTCATTGGTGGTCATCTTCCCGTAAGAACTATCGGCGATGAAAGTCGCTAGTTCCGCCTGGGCGAACCAGGCCGCTGGGTGGACGCTCAGGTCGGCGATACCCCCCGTGGCTTCAGTCAGGCCTACCGCGATCAACGCGGCTTGCTGATGCCGACGGAGCGAGACGTTGGCCAACGGGAACTCGCCGAGGGAACGGGTGAGGGTCAGGGGGTGGCAGCCTTTCGATTCGCCTGCATCCGGGATGTGGAAAGTAGTCATCTCAGAGGGATTCGAAATCGGCCTCGACCGCGGCCTTGAATGCCGCCGACCAGCGCTCGACCTCCGCCTTCTCCTGGTGCTCGACGAGGATGCGTAGCTTGTTTTCCGTGCCGGAGTAGCGGATCAGATGTCGGCCGGCGTTACCGAACGCCGCGTCGGCCTTGCGGATCTCTTCCTGCAGGCTCTCGAGCTGAAGGAGCGGCACCCGGGCGCGGACCTTCAGGTTGACCAGACTCTGGGGGTACTCGCGCATCCCTGCGGCGAGATCCGCCAAGGTCGCGCCCTTTTTCCGCATGAAACGCAAGACCTGCAGGGCGCTCAGGATGCCGTCTCCCGTCGAGGCGTAGTCGGCGAAGATCAGGTGGCCGGAGTTTTCGCCGCCGAAGGAATACCCTCCCTTGCGAAGCGCTTCGATGACATGTCGGTCGCTGACCGCGGTCGTGATCACGCCGATGTCCGCCTTACGCATGGCCTCATGCAGGCCGAGGTTCGACATGACGGTGCAGACCATCGAATTTCCGGCGAGTTTCCCTTCTTCTTTCAGGGCCAAGGCGCATAGAGCGAGGATGCGATCACCGGAGACGCTCGCTCCGCTGGCATCGCTGAAAATGACCCGGTCGGCGTCTCCGTCGAGCGAGATGCCGACATCAGCCCCCTGCTCCTTGACGACCTTGCCAGCGAATTCCGGATGCAGCGCGCCCACGCCGGCGTTGATGTTGATGCCATCGGGTTCGACGCCGAGCTTCACGACCTTCGCGCCGAGTTCCTTGAAGATGAGCGGGGCCAGCAAGTAGCCCGCGCCATGTCCGCAGTCGACGACGATCTTCATGCCGTCGAGGTGCGCGTTGCCGAGGCTCTGCTTCACGAATTCGATGTAACGACCGCGGGCGTCGTCGATACGATAAGCCTTGCCGATCTTATCACCCGTCACCCCGTTGGCCTTCACGTCGTACAAGACTTCCTGTTCGACGAGCGCTTCCAGGTCATCCGAAAGCTTGAAACCATCCGGACCGAAGATCTTAAGGCCGTTGTCTTCATAAGGGTTGTGCGAAGCCGTGAGCATGATGCCAGCGCCGCACCCCATTGATTTGGTAAGATGGGCCACTGCCGGCGTGGGCATCGGACCGACCAGGAATACGTCCATCCCACTGGACACCAGTCCGCTCGTCAGCGCCGTCTCCAACATGTATCCGGAGATACGGGTATCCTTTCCGATGATGACGCGGTTATGATTGGCGCCGCTGGAACGCAGTACCCGGGAGATAGCCTGCCCGATGCGTAGCGTGATCTCAGGGGTAATCGGGTACTCGTTGGCCTTACCGCGAATCCCGTCCGTACCGAATAGCTTCGTCGTCATGCCCTAGTTCTTGATATTTTTGGTGTCCTTTCAAGTTTAAATGAATGAAAACCTTCCTTTATGAAGGTTACGACTGAATCAATCATAAATTAATGAACAAGGAACAGATGTAGGTTTAATGATGGGATTAGAACCTCAGTCAAAGGACCGAAATGCTTCGTGCGGTCAATTGGCCACTACAAGCCGTTGGACAGGAACACGCCGAGGTAATTGGATGTCGGTAACGTAACCCATGCGGGTCCGCCTCCCACCCCACCTTCTCGGCGTCGCTGCGCTCGTCGGAGTCTTCATGCTTAGCGGCTGCGACAAGCGACCAGCGATAAGCACGGCGACGGTGGATTTTAATCAACAAGTCCGGCCGATCCTTTCTGACCGATGCTATGGCTGCCACGGGCCCGATGCGGATAAGGGACGTAAGGCCGGGCTACGCCTGGACGAACTAGCGGGAGCCACGAAGAAATTGAAGAGCGGCGAAATCGCGATCGTGCCCGGCGATCTCGCCAAAAGCGCGATGGCCCATCGAATCATCTCGACCGACCCCGACGAAGTCATGCCCCCGCCGGAGCTGCATCGCCCGCTGACCGCTTCCGAAAAAGATATCCTGACGCGATGGATCAAAGAGGGGGCAAAGTATGATCCGCACTGGGCCTTCGTCAGCCCACGCCCGCATCCGGTCCCGACCATGTCCGATGGGACTTCGACCAGAGACCCACTTGATGCCTTCATCATCGCCAAAGCGGCCCAGGTCGGGCTCAAGCCCGCCGTAGCAGCCGACCGCACCACCCTGCTCCGCCGGGCTTCCTTCGCCTTGACCGGCCTCCCGCCTACCCCCGACGAGGTATCGTCTTTTCTGGCCGATAAATCACCTGACGCCTATGCCAAGCGCGTTGACGCGATGCTGGCCTCGCCCCGCTTCGGCGAACACCTCGCGGTAGGCTGGCTGGATCTCTCCCGCTATGCCGACACCTGGGGCTACACGGGCGACAAAGCCATGTTCGCCTGGCCGTGGCGCGACTGGGTTCTTAAGGCGTTCAACGACAACAAGCCTTACGACCAATTCCTGACCGAACAACTTGCCGGCGACCTTCTGCCAAACCCCACGCAAGATCAACGCGTGGCCACGGCCTTCAACCGGCTGCATCGCATGACTTTTGAGGGCGGCTCGATCGCCGAAGAATTCCGGCAAGACGGGATCAACGACCGCGTGATGACCGCCGGCTACGGCTTCATGGGACTGACGATGGAGTGCTCCCGGTGTCACGACCACAAGTACGACCCCATCTCCCAGCGAGATTACTACTCGATGGCCGCGATGTTCGGTGATCAGAACGAGAACGGCCTGCTCTCATTCCATGGCGAGGTCCCGCCGCCTTTCGTCCGGCTTTTCACTTCCGACGCCGAGCGGCAGAAGGAAGCCGATTTGAAGGCGGCGGTCGCGTCCGCCGAGAAGGCGGTCGCCGCGATCCGTCAAGCCGGCGCGGACGTCAAGGTGACCCTCCCTGCGCCGGTCGCACACTTTCCGCTGGAGGCGTTCACGAACGTCGGCGTCGACGACAGCGTGGTCGGCGGCAAGACGGCGAAGTTCGAACGACGTGGCTCGCCTGAAGACCTCCGGCTTGTCCCTGGCGTCAAAGGCCAGGCGGTGAACTTCGATGGTGACGCCGGCTTCATCCTTCCAGAATTCAAGCAGCTCGGGCGTTTCGACCCCTTCACGTTCTCCGCCTTCCTCCGCTTAGGGGAAAAGAACGCCCGCGCGACGGTGCTCCACGCTACGGGATTCTACACCGCTGACGGAGATGCCACGGGGGTCGAATTACTCATCGATCACGGCAAACTGCGCTGGAGCATGATTCACCTTTGGCCGAATAGCGCCGCCTCCATCGAGACCCTGGCCGAACTCCCGGTCGGCTCTTGGCAGCGCGTGACGGTCACTTACGACGGCTCGTCCACGGCCGCCGGACTCCGCATCTACCTGGACGGCCGCGAGGCGAATTCGAAAGTCTTGCGTGATACGCTGCACGCCAAGCCCCGCGATAACGCGCTCGAGATCGGCTCGCGCTCCCGCGACGCCGGCTTCCGCAACGGCTCGCTCGACGAAATCCAGCTCTGGCGCACAGCCCTGACCGCCGCCGAAGTGGCCCAGCTTCATGGGATCGATGCGAAAACCCTTCCCGTCTCCGTCCTGACGGCACATGCGAGGCTGCGGGGGGATACGTCCTATGCCGAGGCTTGGAATAAGCTGCAGATGGCCCGTCGTTCCCTCGCCACGCATCAGGAAAGCGCCCGACCATTCTTCGCCATGGAGCATTCCGAACTGGCTCCGAAGAGCTACGTCCTGACGCGGGGGGAATACGATAAGCCCGACCTCACCAAGCCCTGCGAACCTGGCGTCCCCTCGAGCATCTTTCCTTGGGACCACTCCCTGCCGAAGAACCGCCTGGGACTCGCCCGCTGGCTGACGGACCCCAAGCATCCGCTCACGTCACGCGTGATCATCAATCGCCTCTGGGCTCAGGTCTTTGGCGCTGGGCTCGTCGCGACCAGCGAGAACCTTGGCATGCAAGGCGACCTACCGACCCACCCCGAGTTGCTCGATTCTCTGGCCGTCGACTTCATGAACAGCGGTTGGAACACCAAGGCGATGCTCCGCCGTTTTGTCCTGAGCGATACCTTCCGTCAGTCGTCGACTCCCACGGCCGAAGCGCGCGAAAAAGACCCTTCGAATAAGTATCTCGCCCGCGGCCCTATCCTGCGCCTGACCGCCGAGATGGTCCGCGACCAAGCGCTGCTCGCCTCCGGTAAGCTCATCGAAAAGGTCGGCGGAGAGAGCGTCCAAGAGTCCGCCAATCGCAGGAGCGTCTACACCTATCGCAAGCGCACGGCGCCTCCCGATAACATGCTGATTTTCGATGCCGGCTCCCGCGAGGTCTGCCAACCTAAGCGGCTGAACACGAACACCCCTTTGCAGGCTTTGGTCTTGCTGAATAATCCTGGATTCGTCGAGGCGGCCAAGAGTCTGGCCGTCAAGGTGAGCAAGGCATCCCCGGATGCTTCGGCGCAGATCGTCGCCGCTTTCCGTCATGTCTGCACCCGTGATCCTCGCCCCTCCGAACTGGCCGCGTTGACGGAGCTATATGCGACCCGAAAAGCCGACCCTCCTCGGTTCACGCCGCCGCCCACTCCCCCGCCTTCGACCAAGGCCGATCCTAAGGCCGACCCGAAGGCGCAGAAGCCACCGACGCCTCCCCCGGCCCCTTCCGGCCCTAAGGTCCCGGCCGATCCGGCCCTGGCTGCCCTCACGCTCGTCTGCTCGACGATCCTGGCGAGCGATGCTGCCGTCACCTCACGCTGAACATGACGCCCGCTAAGCCTAGTTACGACAGCCTGATGCACCCCACGCGTCGGCATTTCCTCGGTGCTTCCGCGCTCGGTTTGGGCGCCCTGGCGATGCGCGGCCTCATCGGCGACGCCCAGGCGGCATCGCTGCCCAAAGGCACGCATTTCCCGGCCAAGGCCAAACGCGTCATCTACCTCTTCCAGGCCGGCGGCCCTTCGCAGTTCGAGACGCTCGACCCCAAGCCATTGCTGCGTGAGAAGAATACCCAGCCCTTGCCGGATTCCGTGCGTCAGGGCCAGCGTCTGACCGGGATGAGCGGCTATCAGGCGACCCTTCCGCTCGCCGGTTCGTTCGTCGACTTCAAGCGCTACGGCAAGAGCGGCGTCGAGTATAGCGATCTGCTCAGCCATACCGGCGGTGTCGCCGACGATCTTTGCGTCATCCGTTCGATGCATACGGAGGCGATCAATCACGACCCTGCCATCACTTTCTTCTGTTCAGGCAATCAGGTCGCCGGCCGTCCTTCGATGGGCGCCTGGGCGTCCTACGGCCTCGGCAGCATGAACGAGAATCTTCCGGCGTTCATCGTATTGGTATCGCAGGACGCGACCAAGGATCAGCCGCTCTACTCGCGTCTCTGGGGGTCCGGCTTCCTACCCTCGGAACATCAGGGCGTGCAGTTCAAGGCCGGCAAGGAACCGGTGCTCTATCTTACGAATCCCGAAGGCGTCTCGCCACATGCTCGTCGCGGCATGCTCGATGCCCTCGGCAAGCTCAACGCCGACCAGCGCGCGGCCGAACTCGACCCGGAAGTCGACGCCCGCCTCGCCCAGGCTGAGATGGCTTACCGCATGCAGACCAGCGTGCCCGAGGTAGCCGACCTGTCCAAGGAATCGCCGGCGACCCTTGCGATGTACGGTGAGAGCGTGAAATCCCCCGGTTCTTTCGCCGCCAACTGCCTCCAGGCTCGTCGCCTGATCGAGAAAGGCGTGCGCTTCGTGCAGCTGTTTCACCAAGGCTGGGATCAACACGGCGGTCTGCCAGGCGGCATCAAGCGCCAGTGCTCGCAGACCGACCAGGCATCGGCCGCGCTCATCAAGGACCTCAAGCAACGCGGCCTGCTCGAGGACACGCTCGTCATCTCCGGCGGTGAATTCGGCCGGACCGCCTATAGCCAGGGCAAGATCACCAAGACCAGCTACGGACGCGATCATCACCCCCGATGCTTCAGCCTTTGGATGGCCGGAGCCGGCGTCAAAGGCGGCCACGTCCATGGCCAGACCGACGAGTTCGGCTACAACATCGTGAAGGACCCTGTCCATGTCCATGACCTGCATGCGACGATGCAGCATCTGCTCGGCGTCGATCACGAGCGACAGACGTTCAAGTTCCAAGGCCGCTATTACCGTCTGACTGATGTCGCCGGCCACGTGGTCAAAGCGGTGATTGCCTAGAACCGTACCGTCCATCAGAAGGGGTGGCGATGTCCATCGCCCCTCAGGCACCCGCTTCTGCCATCGGCTCCAGGTCGTTCCGGCTCTACCTGGCGGCGATCGTGCTCGGTACGTTGGCCATCCAGATCCAGACCGTCGCCGTGGCCTGGCAGGTCTTTCGCCTGACCAAGGACGAAGGAGCCAACGCCGCCCTGGCCCTCGGCGCCATCGGTCTCGCCGAGGTGATCCCCTTCGTGAGCGCGGTGCTGTTCGCCGGTCACGTCGCCGATACCAATAACCGCCGTCGCATCGCCATCGGCGCCCTCATCGCGATGATGACGCTTGGACTGTTGCTCTTCCTTCCGGAGTTCCTGACGTCCCGCTGGGCCCAACTGACCGTCATCTACGGGGTGATCGTGCTGGGCGGCCTGGCGCGGAGCTTTCTCACGACCGCCCGCCAAGCGCTCATCGCCGAGATCCTGCCTCGCGAACACATCCCCGGCGGCGTCCGCTGGCGTAACACCCTTTTCGAACTCGCCTGCGTCATCGGACCCGGCCTGGCCGGCCTGATGGTCTGGTTGGGCGAAAAGAACGGCCTCGCGCACGCCGAGAACGTCGCGTACGCGGCCATGTCCTGTTGTTTCGCCGGATCGCTGGTACTGACGATCGCGCTTCGGCCGACCCAGACGCTGCAGTCTCGCCGGCCTGAGCCGATCTTCGTCAGCCTCCGTCAAGGAATCGATTTCATGCTCAGCCAGCGGATCATGCTCGGCGCCTTCACGATGGACCTGTTCGCGGTGTTGCTGGGTGGCGCCGTGGCGTTGCTGCCGATCTTCGCCGACATGCTCCAGGTCGGCGCCTTTGGCTTCGGGATGCTCCGGGCAGCCTCCTCGGTTGGCGCGGTACTGATGTCGCTCTACCTCATCGTACGGCCGCCCCTGCGCCACGCCGGTCCAGCCTTGTACGGATCCTTCGGCGTCTTTGGCCTCTGCACCATCGGCTTCGCCCTTTCGATCGCCTTGGCCTCGGCGCTAGGCCTCGGCCTGCAGGCCGCTTTTGTCTTCTCGTTCGTCTTCCTGCTGTTCGCCGGCGCGGCTGATGCGGTCAACGTGATCATCCGTCAGACGATCCTGCAGACGTCCGTGCCGCCGGAGATGATGGGGCGGGTCTCGGCCGTGACCGCGGTCTTCATCGGCTGCTCCAACGAACTCGGCATGGCCGAATCAGGGCTGGCCGCCCGCCTGATGGGGACCGTGAATTCGGTGGTCTTTGGCGGTGTCGCGACTTTTGGCGTGATGACCTTGACCCATTGGAAGTTTCCGGAGCTCTGGAAGCTAAGGAAAGTCGGCCAGGAACCCACACGCTGAGCTCCTTGGGCTTGTGTAGAGCCCTTCCGGTGTTTCATATCCGAACACCCCCATGAAGCTCCTCCGCCTCCTCCCATGCCTGCTGGCCATCAGCCTGCTTGGCGCCGAACCCAAGAAGCCCGATTACGACTCCCAGTACGTCCTCGGCCCCGACTCCCAGGAGAAGGCCGGCGTGCCTAAAGGCACGGTCACCGAATATGAGATGGAAGACTCGAAGGCCTTCCCGGGTTACGGTCGCAAGTGGGCCCTCTATGTGCCCAAGCAGTATGTCGCGTCCAAGGAAGCCTGCCTGATGATCTTCCAAGACGGCCCCGGCTACGCCAGCCGCACCGGCTCATGGCGCGTGCCGGTGGTCTTCGATAACCTGATCGCCCAGAAGAAGATGCCGGTGACGATCGCGCTCTTCATCGCTCCGGGCTTCATCCCCGACCCGAAGAACCCCAGCGGCAAGGACAAGAAAGGCCGCCCTCTCGGTAAGTCGAACCGCTCGTTCGAATATGACAGCGTCACGGACCTCTATCCGCAGTTCCTCATCGAAGAAATGATCCCGCTCGCCGAATCCAAAGGGGTGAAGTTCTCGAAGGACCCGGCTCGTCGTGCGATCGCTGGCGCCTCCTCCGGCGGCATCTGCGCCTTCAATGCCGCCTGGCACCGCCCAGAATCCTTCAGCAAGGTCTTCACGACGATCGGCAGCTTCACCAACATCCGCGGCGTGATCAGCAAAGGCGCCGAAAAGGGCGGCGATCTGTACCCGCAGATGGTCTTGGATTCCCCTAAGAAGAACATCCGCATCTTTTCGCAGGACGGCACGCATGACCTGACCAACGAGTTCGGCGTCTGGCCCGAAGCCAACCAGAAGATGGCCGACGCTTGGAAGGCCAAGGGCTACGACTACAAGTTCGTCATGGGCGAAGGCACCCACAACAGCCGCCACGGCGCCCAGCTTCTTCCGGAAGCCCTGAGCTGGCTCTGGCGCGACGTCCGCTAAGACGATGCGACTGCCACTCCTCGCCTTCGTCTGTTGCGGCACCTTGGCCGCGGCGGCGGAGCCTGCCTTCCAATCCCTCCTCGACCCCCAGTTATCGCAGTGGGAAAAATGGCTTGGGCCGGTCCATCGCGCCTACGACCTCCCGGGCTACGTCCGTGGGGCCAAGCCGAAGGATGACCCGGTGCTGGGCCTGAATAACGACCCGCTCAAGGTCTTCACGACCCGTCAGCTTGATGGCGAGACGGTCCTGCACATCACGGGACAGGTCTTCGGCGCGCTGACGACGCTGAAGTCTTACGATAACTTTCACCTCAAGACCGAGCAGCGCTTCGGTGAGAAACGCTGGGAGCCACGCACCCAGATGGTGCGCGACAACGGCATCCTGATCTACTGCGTCGGCGAACACGGCGCCCAAGGGAAATTCTGGATGCGCAGCCAGGAACTGCAGGTCCAAGAGGGCGACATCGGCGACTACTGGCCGCTGGTCGGCGCGATCGCGGACATCCCGATCCGAACCGATGACCCGGTGAAGAAGCGCACGTACGACCCGCAGGGTAAGCTGACCGCGGTCAATGCCCGCGTCTGGCACGGCGTCGACTACCACGAAAAGCCCACGGGCGAGTGGAACCTGATCGAATGCTTCTCCCTCAACGGCGACGCCGTCTTTCGTCTCAACGGCAAGACGGTGAATGTCATCCTGAATTCCCGCTTTCGAGAGAAGGGTTCGACGGTCGACATCCCCCTGAAGTCAGGTAAGCTTCAGATCCAGTCCGAGGCGGCCGAATGCGAATATCGCCGCTTGCAGATCCGCCCGTTGACCGCCTGGCCCGCCGACGTGGCCAAAGACCTCCCTTCCCGATGAAACTATCCCCCATCGCCTTGTCCCTTCAGCAGCTCGTAGAGGCCCTCAACAAGGCGGATGGCAGGATCGTGCGTTTCGAACTTCCGACGACGACGCTGCTCAGCCCGCACGTGCACGTGACGGAAGTCGCCCGTCTCGACAAGAAGTTCGTCGACTGCGGCGGCACGCTCCGTACGGACTCGAGCTGCCGTCTCCAGATCTACCAGGCTGACGACACGGAGCATCGCATCACGGCGGCGAAGTTCGCCCAGATCCTGGCCAAGGGCGCCGCGGTGCTCGGATCGGTGACGCTTCCGGTCGAAGTGGAAGCCGAAGCGCCCTACCTTTCGACCTTCCCGATCGTCGCCACCCGTCTCGAGAAAAAGCAGATCGTGCTATCCTTCGGCATGCGCCACACGGCCTGTCTGGCCGAGGACGTCTGCTTCCCGGCCAATCTTCAGAACAAGTCAGCCTGCTCGCCCGGTTCGGGCTGCTGCTGATCGCCCCCGATGCTCCGAGCCCTCGAACTACGCAAGGATTTCGGAGGGCTCACCGTCTTGCATCCTACCTCGGTCGAATTTCGACCCGGGGAAGTGCATGCGCTGATGGGCGAGAACGGCGCAGGGAAGTCGACGCTGATGAAGGTGCTGGCCGGGCTCTACCGACCCGACGGCGGTCACGTCGAATGGCGAGGCAACAAGGTCGCCTTCGGCTCCCCTCATGACGCCTTGGTCGCGGGCATCGCGATGATCCATCAGGAGTTGATGCCGATTCCTGACCTGACGGTCGCGGAAAACATCACCCTCGGCCACGAGCCTTGCGTGTCTCTCGGACGAATCGACCGCGCGGCACAATTACGACTAGCCGACAAACTCCTTCTGGAGCTTGAGGCCGATATCGCACCTGATCGGCTCATGCGCACGCTGACCGTCGCGCAGACCCAGGTCGTCGAGATCGCCAAAGCGCTCGGGAGACAAGCGGACGTCATCTTGATGGATGAGCCGACTGCGGCGCTTTCCGACCACGAGGTGGCCGCCCTCTTCCGCGCGATCGCCCGCCTGAAAGCCCGCGGCGTGGCGGTGGTCTATACGACCCACAAGATGGAGGAGGTCTTCAAGCTGGCCGACCGCGTCTCGGTCTTGCGCGATGGCCGCCTTGTCGGTTCGGCGCCGGCGGCGGAGCTGAGTCCCGCCAAGCTCATTACGATGATGGTCGGACGAGATCTCTCCGACGTCTACCCTGCCCGCCCGAAACCATCGGCGGACATCTTGCTCGAAGTCGACGGCCTTACGCGTGAACCGGCCTATCGAGAGATCAGCTTCCGGATCCATCGCGGAGAAGTCGTCGCCCTCGCGGGATTGATGGGAGCCGGTCGTACCGAAATCGCCAGCGCGATCTACGGGCTACAGCCGGCGGCCAGCGGCCAGATTCGTCTCAGGGGTCAGCCGATTTCCGTCCGCAGTCCGCGAGACGCCTTGGCCGCCGGCATCGGCATGGTCACCGAGGATCGTAAAGGCCTCGGACTGATCCCCGCCCTCGGCGTCGGTCAGAACATCACGCTGACCGCCTTGCGCGAGTTCTGTTACGGTCCGATGCTTAATCACACGGCGGAAGTCGCCGCGCAGCAGGCCCAGATGGCCGGCTTCTCGATCAAGGCCAGCAGCCCGGCTCAGCCGATCGGCCAGTTGAGCGGAGGCAACCAGCAGAAGGCTCTCCTGTCCCGCTGCTTACTGACCGGACCGGAGCTTATCATCCTGGACGAGCCCACCCGCGGTATCGACATCGGAGCGAAGGCTGAAATCTACGCGCTGATTCAACGGCTGGCCCATGCCGGGAAGGCGATCTTACTGATCTCGTCCGAGCTTCCCGAAGTGCTTGCCTTGGCCCATCGTATCGTCGTCCTCCGCCGCGGTTCCGTAGCCGCCACCCTCGACGCTACGCAGACCGATCAGGAGACCGTGCTCCGTCACGCCATGCCTTTATAACGTCATGCTCGCCCTCGACCGCAACCTGCTCCACCGCTTCGGCCTACTGCTCGTCATCCTCGGCGTCGGCCTCGCGCTATCCGTCGCCACCGACACCTTCCTGAGCGTCGCAAACCTCACCAACGTCGCCCGCCAGATCTCCATCAATGGCATCCTGGCCGTCGGCGTGACGTTCGTGCTGCTCACCGCGGGCGTCGATCTTTCCCTTGGTTCCGTCGTCGCCCTCAGCGGCGTCGCCTGCGCGACGTTCGCCCATCCAGGCGAACACCCGGTCATCATTCCGATCGCCGTCGGCCTGCTCACCGGCGCCGCCTGCGGGCTGGTCAACGGGGCTCTCGTGACTCGCGGCGGGGTGGCGCCATTCATCGTGACGCTCGGGATGATGACCATCGCCCGCGGGCTGGCGCTCATCGTGAGCGGCGGCAGGCCGGTGGCGAACATGTCGAATGAACTGACGGCCTTCGCGGATGATCTCTTTGGCGTCCCGATTCCGGTGCTTTGTTTCGCGGCCGTCGCCTTCGCCGCCTGGTTCTTCCTGCGCAACTTCCGGCTGGGTCGCCATATCTACGCCGTCGGCGGCAATGAAAACGCCGCCCGGGCCGCGGGTGTGCCGGTGGAACGCGTGAAGCTCTTCGCCTACGCGCTGTGCGGACTGCTCACCGGGCTTGCCGGCGTCGTCCTGGCGGCCCGCATCACGACCGGACAGCCCAACGCCGGCCAAGCCTACGAGCTCGACGCCATCGCGGCGGTGGTCATCGGCGGGACAAGCCTAGCCGGCGGGGTCGGTACGATCACGGGCACCTTGCTCGGGGTCTTGCTCATCGGAGTGATCAACAACGGCTTGGATTTGATGGGTGTTTCCTCGTATTATCAGGCCGTCATCAAGGGTGTCATCATCGTGGGTGCGGTTTGGCTCGACCGTCGTCAGTCGCGTTCGTAAAAGTCCGGCATGCGTCTTACCCCTCGCAAAGCTGTTACGGCCTTTTTGGCTGTCTGCACCCTCTCGCTCACTGCGTCCCTCTTCTCCGGCTGCAAGAAAGCCGAAACGCGCAAGGAGGGCGAAATCCTCATCGGTTTCTCCTCCCGCGACCTGTCCGCCGAGTACACCGCCAAACTCTCCGAGGCCATCGTTGACTATGCCAAGACGAAACCGGGCGTTAAACTGGTGATGGTCGACGCGCAGTCCGACGTCCAGAAGCAGTTCAGCCAGGTCGAGAACTTCATCGCCCAGAAGGTAGATGCGATCATCCTTAATCCTTGCGAGCTTGAAGCCAGCACTCCCGCCGTCGACCGCATCAAGGCCGCCGGCATCCCGCTGGTTCTCGTGAACCAGGTGACTAAGTCCGCCGGAGATTCCTATATCGGTTCCAATGATTTCGACGCCGGCCGCATCGCCGTGGAAGCCATCGCCAAGAAACTCAACGGCCAGGGCGGCGTGCTAATGCTCCACGGCATCATGGGCACCTCGGCTCAGCTGCAGCGTGAAGCCGGTGCCCGCGAAGTCTTCGCTAAATACCCAGGCCTTAGGCTCGTCGATCACCAGACCGCCTCCTGGGATCGCGCCAAGGCGATGGCCTTGACCGAAAACTGGATTCAAGCCCATAAGGGCAAATTCTCGGCAATCTTCGCGCATAATGACGAGATGGCCATGGGCGCCCTGCTGGCGCTGGAACGTGCCGGCATGAAGAAGGACGTCTATGTCATCGGGATCGACGCCATCGCCCAGGCTCTCACCGCGGTAAAGGAAGGCCGACTAGACGCCACCGTATTTCAGGATGCTGTCGGTCAGGGCAAGGGCTCGGTCGACGCCGCGCTTCTCCTCGCCCGGAAGCAGCCCTGCCCCAAGGAAACCATGATTCCGTTCCAACTGATCAGCCGCGAAAACCTTTCCCAATTCCTCAAATAACATGAAGTCCCTGCTCTCCCTCCTCACCTTTGGCCTTCTCGCCGTGACCGCCGTCGCAGCTGACAAGCCGGATACGCGCCTCTTCGAGATGCGCGTCTACTACGCCGCCGAAGGCAAACTGGACGCCTTGCATGCCCGTTTCCGAGACCACACCACGGCACTCTTCACCAAGCACGGCATGACCAACCTCGGCTACTTCGTGCCCGTCGGGGAGAACCCCGAGCGCAAGCTCGTCTACTTCCTCGCCTACCCCGACAAGGCTGCCCGGGACGCCTCTTGGAAAGGCTTCATGAACGACCCTGCCTGGAAGAAAGCCTACGCCGATTCCCATAAGGACGGCGTCCTGGTCGCCCGCATCGAGAGCGCTTTCCTGACCGCCACCGACTACTCCGCCCTGGCCGAGGCCAAGAACTTCGGGGTCGGCGTCTTCGAACTCCGCACCTACACGACCGAAGCCGGCCGCCTGCCGAACCTCAACGCCCGCTTCCGCGACCACACCCTGAAGCTCTTCGAGAAGCACGGCATGACCAACGTCACGTACTGGAATCTCGCCGCCGACCAGAAGGGCGCGAAGAGCAAGCTTGTCGCCGACAACACCCTTATCTACCTGCTGTCCCACAAGTCCGAAGATATTGCCAAGGCGAGCTTCGGGGCGTTCCGCGCCGACCCGGCTTGGATCGCCGCCAAGGGCGCATCCGAACAGAAGGCCGGCGGTTCGCTGACGATCAAGGACGGCGTGAAATCCGAGTTCCTCAAGCCGACCGAATACTCGTTCGTCAAGTAAGCTTGACGACCGGACAGCTTCAAAGCCCCTCAGACGAGGGGCTTTTTATTGGCTTAGGCTGTAATCGATACAATCTGACCTCATGGATCAGACCCCTTCCCGCCGTCGCTTCTTAACCTCTTCTCTGCTGGGCCTTGGCGCCCTTGGCGCACTGACGAAGGTCGTCGCCGCCTCGAGCCCTAAACCCGGCTTCCTGACCGAAGCAGAAAGGGACACTCCGCTCACGGCCGACTGCGACGTGATCGTGTGTGGCGCCGGGCCAGCTGGCGTGACCGCGGCGATCTCCGCCGCCCGTGCGGGCGCCAAGGTGCGTCTGTTCGAAGCCCACGGCTCTCTTGGAGGCGTGTGGACTTCATCCTTGCTGGGCTACTTGCTCGACTTCGATAAGCCAGGTTTCAACCAGGAGCTGGTGCGGCGTCTTCGCGAACGTGATGCGATCGCCGGAGATGGCGTCAACGGCGTGACCTACCACCCCGAGGAGATGAAACTGCTCTTGGAGGAGCTTTGCGTGACGGCCGGCGTAAAGATCCAGCTGCACACCCGTATCGTCGCCGCCCAGCGAGACGGCCGACGACTGACAGCCATCATCACGGAATCGAAGTCCGGTCGTCAGGCCTGGGCGGCTCCGGTGTTCATTGACACGACCGGCGACGGCGACTTGGGCGCCCGGGCGGGTTGTGAATTCGAGATCGGCCGTGAACAATCCTGCCCCTGCCAGCCGATGACGCTTTACGCCTTGGTGACGGTCAATGACGGACGTGCCTTGGCCGATCAACTCCACCCGGTCGGCGGCAATGGCCGACACGTAGGCCCCGATAAGTTCAAGGCCGCGCTCAAGGCCGCAGGCGTGACCCCGAGCTATGGCAAGGCGTCGCTCTTTCCGATCAAAGACAACCTGGTTCTTTTGATGGCCAATCATGAGTATGGCATCAACGCCACCGATGCCGCCCAGGTCACGGAAGCGACCATGCGCGCCCGTGCCGAGGTCAATGACATCGTCCGCAAGCTGCGTAAATCAGGCGGCGCCTGGTCGGGCGCTCAGATCGTGGCCACGCCGGCTCAGATCGGCGTCCGCGACGGCCGTCGTATCAAGGGGCGCTACATGATGACCAAGGAAGACCTGATCGCAGGACGCCGCCAGGACGACGCGGTGGTCCGGGCGACCTTCCCGGTCGACATCCATGCCTTGACCGCAGAGGAAAACAAGAAAGCCGCCTACTCCAACGCCGGCGTGAAGGTGAAGCCTTACGACATTCCGCTCCGCGCCCTCATCGCGAAAGACGTCGACGGCCTGATGATGGCCGGCCGATGCATCAGCGGTGACTTCATAGCCCATGCTAGCTATCGCGTGACGGGCAATGCGGTCGCCATGGGCGAAGCCGCCGGCGTCACCAGCGCCCTCGCCGCCTCGTCCAAGCGCCAACCTCACGAGGTCGCTTGGTCCGAAGCCTCCTCCCTGCTCCCCAAGGTCCGCCAGGGTTAAGGAGTTAAACTGCTTCGCAGCAGTTCACCATGCCAGCATGTCCCCGCGCGTGCCCGGGTCGCGTCACGCCTTCCCCGGAATCGGCGGGACTTCGGCGGGCAGCTTGACGTTGCCCGTTTCGAAATCCTTAGGGCCGACGGCGAACTTGAAGTTATAGTGCGGAGAACTTTCGTTGGTCAGAAGGTCGGCGAAACGCACCATCTCACCGGTATAGGCCGACATGCGGCCCATGATGACGGCCAGGTTGGATTCGGCGATCTGACGGGCATCATTCAAAGGCTTGCCGCTGAAGGCGCTACGGATGAGGTCGACGTGTTCCTGCACCATGGTGTCATTGGTATCCATCTTGATGTCAGGTACGGTGACGTTCTTCTTCGAGAAGACCTTGCCGGAACCGTAGCACGAGCCTTCGGCGCCGGTGAAGAATTCCCCGACGCGGCCGGTGGTGGCGGTGATCTGTCGGCACTGGCTGTGGATATGCACGGCATCGCCGAAATCGTAGTCGACGCTGAAGAAGTCGAACATGTTACCGGTTTCGCGGCGGGCGCGGCCGCCGAAGCCCAGCGCGCTCACCGGCGGGCGGTCGAGGAACCAGATGGCGACGTCGACGTTATGGATGTGCTGCTCGACGATATGGTCGCCGGAAAGCTCGCCGAAGTTGAGCCAGTTGCGGTTCATGTAGTCGGCGTCGGTGTCGTCCTTGCCCCGACGGCGAATCCACGGGACCGTGCCGTTCCATTGTACGACACCGCCGCGGATGGAGCCGATGGCGCCAGCATCGATGAGCGCCTTATTCTTGAGGTAGCCAGCGTCATGGCGGCGCTGGGTGCCGGCGACGACGGCCAGGCCCTTGGCCTTAGCCTTCTCACCGGTGGCGATGATGGCGCGAGCGCCGACGGGATCGACGGCGACGGGCTTCTCCACGAAGCAATGCTTGCCCGCCTCGACGGCGGCGGCGAAATGGACCGGTCGGAAAGCGGGCGGAGTGGCCATCAGAACGAAGGTGCAATCGGTCGCCATGACTTTCTGGTAGGCGTCGTAACCGACGAAGACCTTATTCGCGGGAAGCTTATAAGTGTCGTTCAGGCGCTTGGCACGGTCCTCGAAAGCATCAGCCAAGGCGACGACCTCAGCTTCGGCGCCAAGGATTTTGCACGCGGCGATAAACTGCCCGAGGGCGCCCGTACCGCGGCCGCCGCAACCGATCAGGGCGACCTTGATCTTGGACGGGACCGACTGGCCGCGCAGGACGGCAGGAGCGGCGGCCAAGGCGAGACCGCCAATGGCCAGGGTAGATACGAAATCGCGACGAGGGATGGGGTGTTCCATGGTTTGAGATTGTGATCGTTGCCGACGGGTCTCAAAGGTTTTCTTACGCCTCAAGATGTCCGCCAAGCCCCCGAGAAACATCCTCCTTTGGGTCGCCATCCTCGCCTCGGTCTCCTTGGTCGTCGGAGCCACTGGGGCCGGCTTCCTTCATGCCCTGGAAGCGGTAACTCGCCTCTTTCGTTCCACCCCATGGATGCTTGCGTCCCTACCCTTCATCGGGCTGCTGACGGTCTGGCTCTATAAGGGACCACTGAAGGCCTCCGCCCGAGGCGTTAAGGCCCTAATCGACCAGATCAAGGCTCCGACGACCCCCCTGCCTGCCACCATGGGCCCGTCGATCATCGGGACGACCCTGCTCTCTCACCTCGGCGGCGCCTCGGTCGGCCGCGAAGGCACGGCTCTCCAGATGGGCGGAGCCATCGCCGACCAAGGTTCGCGTTGGATTGACCTGAACGAATCCGAAAGACGCACCTTGATTCTCTGCGGCGTCTCCGCCGGTTTCGCCGCCGTCTTCGGCACGCCGATCGCCGCGGCGATCTTCGCCTTAGAGTTCGTGCGACTGCGCAGCTGGGCAATCATTCCCTGCCTTGCTACCGCCTTCCTCGCGGACCTCGTTGGCCGTAAACTCTTCTTCGCCAAGCATGCCGACTACCGCCTACCACTCCCGGCGGATTACGACCTCAGCGGACTAGGCTCCGCCTTTGCTCTCGGAATCGTCTGTGGGGCCGTCGCATGGCTTTACGTCTTCGTTAGCCGCCGCGAATCATCCAGGCCTAATCCTGAGCCTTACGCCCGGATCTTCTTCGCCGGCATGTTCTTTGCGGGTGCGGTCTACTTCCAACACACAGAAGACTTCACGGGCCTAGGGCTACCGGTGATTGAGTCCGCCTTGGTCGAACCCTCCGCACCCCTGACCTTCATCTTCAAGCTTCTCTTCACGCTCACGTGCGTCACTGCAGGCTACCGCGGCGGCGAAGTCACGCCGCTCTTCTTCGTCGGTGCGACCCTCGGCAGCGCCGCCGCTACTTACCTCAGCCTTCCCTTGGGTGTCTGCGCCGCGCTGGGCTTCGTGGCCGTCTTCGCCGGTGCCGGCGCCGTGCCGCTTGCTTGCGCGGTCATGGCCTGCGAGCTCTTCGGTCCCTCGATCGGCGGCTACGCCCTCGTCGCGTGCGGCGTCAGCTGGCTGACCGCTGGCCGAAAGGGTCTGTACGACGAAGCCTGAGGGCCGCTCAGACGGTGAAATCGAAGACCATCACGCGCTCGAGGTTCGGGACGACGATCTCCTTCACGCGCTCGTGCTCGGGATGCGGGAGATAGCGGTCGCGGCTCTGCGGGGTGTCGAAGGTCATGACGAACCCGTGGGTGAAGCCGTCGTTGAGGCCTTCGTCGCTTTGGTAGACGCCATGCTGCATGGAGAGCAGCCCAGGGATCTTGCCGACCATGCCGCGCATCTCGGCGAAGCAGGTGTCGATCTGGGATGGGGTTACGTCCTTCTTGAAGACGAAAGTTCCGTAGTGGTAGACCATGGGAGCTAGAGTATGGAGTATGGAGTATTGAGTATAGAAAAGACGGCAGGAGGCATCAGCGAAGGAGTACTGTTTCGAAGGGAGTTTATGTCACTCCCCGATACTCGATACTCCATACTCAATACTCTCTTTACTTGTTAGAGACCCAGGTCAGGGAGTTCAGGAGGAGCTGCCTGTAGGCCGGGTGGTCATGCGACTTGGCGTCATGGCCGAGGGCGATACAGACGACCTTGGTGCCGGGATATCTGACGGTCCAGACGGACGGCAGGATGTTCGACAGGCCTTCCTTGGGGGTCTGGCGAGGGATGGTGCCAAGGACTTCGGCGCCTTCGGGACGGGTCAGCTCCACGTTGTAGCTTTCGTCGTTGATGACAAAGGTGGAGGGGACGCCCTTCATGACGGGGTGATCCGGCTTGGTGACGGTGAAGGTGAAGTCGCTATGACCATGGCCGCGGGCTCCGCCGCAGACGAATTCGTCGTTATACTTGGTCGAGAGCGGCCAGTTGTACCAGGTGGCGGCATGCAGGAGGACGATGCCCTTCCCGGCCGAGGCGAAGTCGCGGATGGCCTTCTGGAACTCCGGCGTACCGAACTGACCATGATTGCCGCTGAAAAGGAACAGGTCGGCCTCGGGGAGAAGCGCCAGGGTTTCCTTCAGGTTCGGGGTCGAGGCGACGTCGTAACCGGCGGCCTTGGCGGTCAGCGCATCGGTGCCGAGGAAGAAGGCGGGGAAGTTGTGGGAACTACCGGCGCCGGCGACGAGCACGCGGAGCTGACCGGCCTTACGCGGGCCGAAGGACTGACCGAAGGCCTGCGTGGTCCGGGGATTATCCTTAGGCAGCAGGTCGCTGGGTCCTTCGCTGGCCTTGGCCTTCTTACCAGCCTTCGGGGCGGCTTCGTTCTTGTTGCGGGGCGGGTTGGCCGGGCCGCCGGTCTCGACGGTGATCGCCACGGTCGTCGGGGCGATCTCGGTATCGAGGGTGCTGAGGACGAGCTTATCGATGATCTCATTGCTCTCGACAGGCAGGATCAGCGTGCGCACCTGACGTCCGTCACCATTCAGGAGTTGGCGGGCCGACTTCGATCCCGGGACGTCGCCCGTTCCGTTATAATCGGCGAAATCGCGTCCGCCGTAATAGGTCTCCTTTTGCACCTTGCCGCTGAGGAAGTGCACCTCGGCGATCATGGCGACGCCATCATGATTACCCCAGCCACCGACGGCGCCCAGGAAGTGGATGCGGCTGGCGGGAGAGCCGATGGGGATTTCGACTTTCTGGGTGAAGGACTTGGAATAGGAGCCTTTGCCTGCGCCGCCCTTGAGGACGATCAGGTTCAGCCCACCCTTGGCTGACTTAGGGTCGACGATCTTGTAAGGAACGCCGTTGGCTTCGAGCTGCCCGAACTTGGCGAAAGGCAACGTGTCGTTCTTGGCTTCCTTGTTCGCATAAAGACCGGTGGTCGTCGAAGCGGTAAAGGTCGCCCCGAGGTCAAGCAGGCGGAAGCGGCCCACCGTCACGCCTTCAGGGCTCATCGCGACGCTACGCAGGTAGGCGATGACGTTGCGCAGGCCGTCGGCACCAAGAGACTCGAATCCCTCGGGCATCAGGGAGTTCGGGCTACGTTCACGGCTGACGATGTCGCTGACTTTGAGCTCGGCCGACTGGCCGGCCGGCAGCTTGAGCTTCACGAAGCTGAGATTCTCGCTGCCGATGAGGGCGGCATACTGGGTTCCGTCCTTCATCTTGAAGTTCCAGGTCCGGTGTTCGTCGTCGACCATGCGGTTCGGGTCCACGATGTGCACCAGTAGTTGGGCGGCCGGATGGGAGCCGATGCCCTGAAGGTTCGGGCCGAAATCGTTACCGACGTTGCCGACCTTATGACAGGTCTGACAGGCCGCGACGAACAGATCTTTACCCTTGGCGATATCGCCAGGTTTCTCGACCTCGGCACGGAGCTTCGAGATGAGCTCATCTTTGGCGGGGCTGCTACCGGCGTTCAACTTCGCCATGACCGCGGCGGAGCGCTTGGCGACGGCTTCATCCGGATGGCGGATCAGCTGCGAGACCTGCATGGGGCCGAGCTGCATGACGGACAGCGACTTGGCTTCGAGTCCGTCCAATACCAGTCCGGCCCACTCCGCTCGTCCTGCCAGGGCGGAGAACAAGGTCGAACGGAAGGTGCCGGCCGACTTCGGGAAGGCGGCGTAAAGCATCTTACCGACGGAGGGATCCCCGCTGGCGGCAAGCGCACCCGCGACGGCGACGGCCACGGCTTCACGAGAACCGGCGAGGACCTGGGCGAGCGCCGGGCGTACCTGGGGGTCCGCATCACGAAGCAGGACGAGCACGCGAGCGGCCGCGACCTGTGCTTCGGTCGAGGCATCGGCCTTCGATCCGGCGAGCACGGGCAAGAGACGGTTGGCGGCGGCGGCGAGCTCGGCCTTCAGGCTGCCATCGGTGAACCAGAGCGCGGCGATCGCGGCGGCGGAGCCGGAGATGGTGTCATCTTGGCTGGCAAGCAAGGCGCGCAGAGCGGCGCGAGCCGGCTCGAGCATGGCCGGCGCGGCCACGCGACGGGCCGAAAGTTCGCCCAATACGGCCGTAACGACGGGCTTGTTGGCGGACTTGGCCGCGGCGGCCAAGACCGCGACGGCGTCGTCACCATTCAACGAGGCGGCCAGGGTGCGGGCGAATTCGACGCCGGCGGCGTCGGCGGGGCCGCTGAGGATGCCAGCAAGGACGGGACCCGGATTGGAACCCGCCGCAGCGGTCGCGGCGGCCTTGGACCACGCGTCCGTGAAGTTGGCTTGGGCGCGGAGCAACAGCACGCCAGAGGAGGCGTCGAGCGGCGCCGCACCCATGGCGCGGAGGGCGGCCAGGCGGACGCGACCATCAGCGTCGTCCAGCGCCTTGGCGTAGACGTCGGTCGGGAGTTTGGCACGGCTCGCCTCGGCGACGAGGAAGGCGTTCTTGCGCACGGCCGCATCGGCGTCGCCGCAAAGGGCGCGAAGGAGACCGTCTTCAAGGCGATCGAGTCTTTGCAATGCCCAGAGCGCTTGGATGCGGGCTTCGGCCTTGGCGTCGCTGCGGACGAGGGTCACGAGCGGACCGACGGCGGAGGCGAGCAGGCCGGCATCTTTGTCCATCAGGACGCGCACGGCGTTGAAGCGGATGTTCTTGTTGGGATGATTGAAAGCCGCGACGAGTCCCGCCACGTCTGCCTTGGATAGGTCGGGGACCTCGAACTTCTCAGCGGCCTCATGCTGGATGCGATAGATGCGTCCGAAGTAGTGTTCGCGATCAGGGCGGACGGAGGCGCCGGACTTGCTATGCTGTGGGCCGCGGGTGTCATTGTGGGCGACGACCGGCGTGTAGAAATCCAGGACGTACATCGCGCCATCAGGTCCGACGCTCAGGTCGATCGGACAGAACCAGTGGTCGGTGGAACGAAGCCATTCCTTGTCCTGCAGGAGAAGGCTGCCTTCGTAGGCCGGTCCGTTCAGGGTGAGCTTCTCGTGGTGGATGATGTCGAGGATCGGCTCGGACATGAAGACCGTGCCGGCATATTCCTTGGGCCACGCCCCGCCTTCGTACACCATGGCGGCGCAGGCTGCGGAGTAGTGTCCGACCTGGTCGATCTGCATCAAGGGCGCGCGATCGGGAAGGTCCTTGCGGGCCACCTCGCGACGCGGATTGACCGAGCTGAAGGCCTTCGCCGTCGTGCCAGGGGCTTTCGCGAGGACCGACTCCGGCACGACGACGTGCTGGATCGGGTTGCCGTTCGTCGCCTTGCCATGGAAGAGCTCCATGGTGCTGGTGACTTCGTTGCCAAAGCTGTTGCCGCCTTGGGAGGCGATCTGCTCGATGGCCGAACCATCGGGCTTGAAGCGGAAGGTGCCGGAAGAAATGCGGACCTTCTTGGCAGGGTCGTTCGGGAACGTCGCTTCGCCGCCGCCGCCGTGGCTGGCGTAGATCCAGCCATCGGGAGCGAGGATGAAGTGGTTGGCGACGAAGTGGGTGTCGCCCGGGGTGAAGCCTCCGAAAAGGACGACTTCCTTGTCCGCCTTGCCGTCGCCGTCGGTATCGCGGAGCCACAGGATATTGGGGTGGGCGACGACGATGATGCCGTCTTTGTAATGACAGAAACCCGTGATCAGCTCGAGGCCTTCGTGGAAGAGCTGCTTCTTGTCGGCGACGCCGTCACCGTCGGTGTCGATCAGCACGCTGATCTTATCCTGGGCCGGACGGTCATAGCTGCCGGGCACGAGCACCCCGCCTTCACGCCAGGATTCGGCGGTGAGCGGTCGACGACCATTGGGATACTCAGGAGTCTCGGCGACCCACATCCGGCCGCGCTCATCCCACTGGACGGCGATGGGCTTGTTGATCAACGGTTCGGCGGCCACGGCGTTAGCCTTGAATCCGGGCTGCAGCTGGAAAGCGGCGATCGCCTGGGCGGCACGGCTGGGGCCGCCGACCGGATAACGCATGTCCACGAGGTCCTTCGGGGCGCAAAGTTCGTCGGTGTTGGCGCGACGGGCCGCCCAGGCGATGCCACGCTTGATGAACGTGCGGTAACTGGAGTGCGCCAAGGTGGCGGCGTCGCCCTGCAGGAACACGGCGGAACGGATGCGAGAGTTTTCGAAGACCCAAGCCTGGGGCTGGATGTCATAGACCGAGGCTTTATCAGCGACCTCTGTGGCGCGCCTACGAGTGTTGGTCACCTTCGAAGTGAAGGACGAAGCGAGCACCTGGACCTTCTCGTGCAGATCGAGTTCGAAGACGGTCTCATCGGTGACGTCGAAGGTGGAAGCATCCTTGGCAAGCGGATGCGCATCGGTGCGGACGTTCAACATCATCAGGGCGCGGAAGCGTCGGCTTTCGGCCGTCCATCCGGCGCCGAACATCTCCTTGCCCCAGGTGGCCGAAGGCCCGGCGATCGCGCCGCGCAAGGCGACGAAACCGATGCCGCGATTGGAAAGGTCGGCAAGGGCCGCGCGGTCGATGACCTCGTAGGGGGTGTAGTTCTTACGATAGAGGACGATGACCTCGTCCTTGTCGTGAGTGGCGGCGAGGATATCCCGCGGACGAGCCGCTTCGTTCACGACCGCACCGGCGGCATGCAGTTCGTCGGCGAGCGACCTGACGGCCGCGGCATCGTCGGAGATGATCGTGACTTTGATCGGCGCGGCGCAAAGAGCGGCGGTGGCGAAGACCAAGGCGGCACGCAGGAGGGGGGCGATGCGGGGAAGCATGTTCCTATCAAAGGAGGCCACCCGAGCCCTACAAGACTTAGCAATACCCCGAACCACAACCCGACCCCTCTCAGATGCACATTCGGGCAGAATTACCCCTCCGCCCGGAAGTGAGAGGGGGCGTGCCCGGTCGACTTCTTGAAGGCCGAGGAGAAACTGTTGCCATTGGCGAAGCCGACCTTCCTGGCGATGACAGCAAGCTTGTCATCTGAGTCGCAGATCAGCCGGATGGCCTGCTGGATGCGCAAGTGGGTCAGGTGGTTCATCGGCGTTCGCCCGATCTCCTTGAGACACAGGCGACGCAAGTGCTCGAAACTCAGCCCCGATGATCGGGCCAGGGACTTGGTATCCCAGGCGAAATCAAGGCGGGCATGCACCTCGTCCCAGAGTCGCTGGACCCGCGGGTCACCGCGGAAGCTGCCGGCGAAACTACGCACATAATCATAGGCGAGCTCGATCCACTGGTGGTTACGACGAGATACGCCGGCCCCTTTGAGCTCGGCGATCAGTCCGCTGATGGCCGCGCGCAACGGCTCGGAGTCGAATTCGGCGAGTACCGGCGAGCTGGCCCGGAAAATGGTGTTCGACCTCACGCCGCCGCCGAAACGAATCCAGCAGAAGTCCCATCGCTTGCTTCGTCCGATGCGGAAGGAATTACGGATGCCGGCCGGCTGCAGGCAGGCCTGACCCGCCGAGATCGTCCGCCAGCGGCCGTCGACCCAGACCTGGCCCTGTCCGCCCAAGCAGGCCATGAAGAAGGCCCCGCTTTGATTGGCCCGGACGACCTCATAGGGCGCCAGCATCTCCGCGATGCCAAGATGGGCGATCTCGAAGAGCCCGAGCTCCTTGCAGCGGACGGCTGAAAGGACCCAAGGGCGCTCATCTTTGTAATCCGCCGAGGCGACGATCTGGCGGCGGGAGCGCGGATTCTCGATGTCCGTCTCGGAATGACGGAGTTGCGTCTCGCTGTAATGTTTTAAATCGCTCTTGCGGGCCACGTCCTTTGCATAAGACCTATCCCGCAAGGCGCAACCCCCGACCACCCTTCCCCCCTCTCATCACCATGCCCAACCCTTGGACCGGAAAAGGAAACCCCTACACCCGCACCGAAGTCATCGCCCGTCTCCGTGACACGATGTCCAAGGGCAAGCCGATCATCGCCGCCGGCGCCGGCACGGGTATCAGCGCGAAGTTCATCGAACGCGGCGGCGCCGACCTGGTCATCGTCTATAACTCGGGACGCTTCCGCATGGCCGGCCACGGATCCACCGCCGGCATGATGGCCTACGGTGACGCCAACGCGGTCGCGATGGAGATCGGCGAATACGAGGTCCTGCCCGTCGTCGAAGAAATCCCCGTGATCTGCGGCGTCCACGCCACCGACCCCCGCCGCCGCATGTGGCATTGGCTCGGCAAGGTGAAGGACATGGGTTTCTCCGGCATCAACAACTTCCCGACCCACACGATCATCGACGGCAAGTTCCGCCAGATCCTCGAAGAGACGGGCATGAGCGTGAAGAAGGAGTTCGAGACCGTCGCCCTCGCCCGCAAGATGGAAATGTTCACCATCGTCTACGTCGGCTCCCCCGAGGAAGCCAAGGCGATGGCCGAAGCCGGCGCCGACGTCATCATCGCCCACGTGGGCACCACGGTCGGCGGCTCGATCGGCGTGACCAACGCCACGATGTCGCTCCCGGAAGCCGCCAAGATCACCCAAGGCATCATCGATGCAGCCAAGTCCGTCCGCAAGGACCTCATCTTCCTCAGCCACGGCGGTCCGATCAACACCCCGGACGACGCCGCCTTCATCAACGAGCATACCGACACCGACGGCTTCGTCGGCGCCTCGAGCCTTGAACGCATGGCCGTCGAGCAGTCCCTCACCGACCTCACCCAGCGCTTCAAGCAGATCCCGGTGAAGCGTAAGTTCTTCTGACCCGACCATGGCCACGATCGCAGTTCTCGGTACGCTTGATTCCAAGGGCGAAGAACATGCCTTCGTGGCCGCGCTCATCGCCCGGCATGGCCACAAGCCGTTGCTGATCGATGTCGGCACGGGCGGCCCGGCTACGGTGCAACCCGACATCACCCGCGAACAGGTCGCCGCCGCCATCGGCCTCGACCTGGCTTCGCTGATGGCCAAGAAGGACCGCGGCGCCTGCGTCGTCGCGATGACCCACGCCGCCCCTGCCTTGGTCTCGAAACTGGCCTCCGATGGACTTATCCACGGCATCATCTCCCTGGGCGGCGGAGGAGGCACGGCCATCGGTACAGCTGCCATGCGCGCCCTACCCCTTGGCTTCCCGAAGCTGATGGTCTCGACCTTGGCCGCAGGCAATGTCGCACCCTACCTCGGCACCAAGGACATCACGATGATGCCCAGCATCGCCGACGTCGCGGGACTTAACCGCCTTTCCCGCGTCATCTTCACCCGCGCCGCTGGTGCGATCTGCGGCATGGTCTCCGCCGAGCCCGAAGTCGGCGCCGCCAAGCCCCTCATCGTCGCCAGCCAGTTCGGCAACACGACCACCTGCGTCACGGAAGCCAAGAAAGTCCTCGAAGCCGCCGGCTACGAAGTCCTGGTCTTCGCCGCCACCGGTACGGGCGGCCGTATCATGGAATCGGTCATCGAGAGCGGCATCGTTGCCGGCGTCCTTGACGTCACCACGACCGAATGGGCCGATGAACTCGTGGGCGGTAATCTTAACGCCGGCCCGGACCGTATGGACGCCGCGGCCAAGGCGAACATCCCCGTGGTCGTCGCCCCGGGCTGCCTCGACATGGTGAACTTCGGCGAACGGACGTCAGTGCCCGCCAAGTTCGAAGGACGCAACTTCTACATCCATAATCCGCAGATCACGCTGATGCGCACGACGGCGGACGAATGCCGGCAGCTCGGCGAGATCGTCGCGAAGAAGGCCAACTCCTACCAGGCCGGTACGGCCATCATGATCCCGCGCAAGGCGATCTCGGTCATCAGCGCCGCAGGCCAGCCCTTCCATGACGCGGCGGCCGACGACGCCCTGTTCACGGCGCTCAAGGCGCACGCCAAGGTGCCGGTCCAGGAGTTCGACCTCGCGATCAACGACAAGGAGTTCGCGCAGGCTTGCGCTTACAAACTGATCGAGCTGATCGGCTGCCGTTCGTGATCGAAGGCTCTTCCGCCCGCCGCTGGGCCTACGCCGCGATGTTCTTCAACGTCGTCGCGTGGGGCATGTCGTGGGTCAATGTCCGGGCGGTGCTTCCGGAAGTCGGCTCCGGGCAGCTTGGGGCGATGCGCTACCTGATCGCCTCTTCGGTCATGCTCCCGATATGGCTTTATCGCGGACGCCCCCTCCCCGCGCGCGGCGACTGGCCCCAGGTCGCGATGCTCGGTCTTTTCGGCTTCTGCCTCTACAACCTCGGTATCAATTACGGCGAACGGACCGTCAACGCCGGCACGGGCTCGATGCTCATCTCGTGCATCCCTGTCCTCGTCATCCTCATCGGCGTGCTCGCCGGCCGCGAGAAGGTCGGCCTGCTCGCATGGCTGGGCATCGGGCTTTCGTTGTGCGGGGTGATCCTGACTGCCGCCGGCTCCGAGACCGGACTGACGTTCAACCTCGGCTCCCTGCTGATTCTCGGAGCGGCCCTCTGCGCCGCCATCCAGACGGTCATTAGTAAATCTCTTACCCAGCGCTATGCGGCCGTGGACGTGACCACTTGGGCCATCTGGCTAGGCACGCTGGGCCTCCTGCCCTTCTCCGAGGACCTGATCGGCACGGCTTCGCGCTTATCCGGCATAGGCTGGGTCCACCTGATTTTCCTAGGAGTAGTCCCGGCCGCCCTCTGTTACACGATCTGGTCCTGGGTGCTGGTGACGTTGCCGATCACGACGGTGATGAGCGCCGTCTACGCGATCCCGGTCTTCTCCGTGCTCTTCGGTTGGATGGTCCTCGGCGAACAACCGTCGACCCTGACCCTGGTCGGCGGCGCGGTCACCTTGGCGGGCGTCGCCTGGGTACAGTCCTTGACTCGAAAGCAGCAGGGGTGAGGTATCACTTCCCTAGCTCGGACGCCGTCCACGGAGCGGTTCGGCCCTTCGTCGCGTCGCGCACGGCTTTAACTTCCTCGCTCTTCACGGCGGGAGCTTTGTTGCCGAAGGCGCTGCGAACGTAAGTCAGGACATCGGCGAGCTGCTGGTCGTCGAGACCCATCGGAGGCATCGGCACGAGGCCATAGTCTTTGCCAAGGACCTTCGTCGGTCCGGCTAGTCCATGCATGGTGATCCGAATGAGGGTCTGGGAATCACCCGAGACCCACTCGCTCTTGGCCAAAGGCGGATAGACGCCGGTGAGACCTTGGCCGGCGGCTTGGTGGCAGTTCAGGCACAAGGCTTCGTAGATGGCTTGGCCAGGCGACACGACGGCTGGTCCGCTGCTGATGACCTTCTTAAGGTAGGCGGCCTGCGGAGGGGACAGTTCTGTAGCCAGCTTACCGGCCGTCGGCGCCAGATGACGCACGGTCTGCTTCAGGGCATAGTCGAGGAACTTGTCGGTCGGATGGTCTAGCACCCCCAAGGCGGTACGTAAAGAAGCCTGCCCCCCGACGTGACTCAGGGCGACGATGGCTTCGAGGCGAACACGGGGATGGGTATCGGCGATGGCCTTCGCCAGGCGCACCTGGGCGTCGGGTAGTTGCATCGACCATTCACCGACGACGCGCGTCGCATAGGCACGGATGCGGAAATCGGACGATGACTGCATGCCATCAAGCAAGGCGGGGCGGATGGCGCCATGCGCTTGGAGGACACCCATCGCCTCCAGGAGCTGGGCTTCCGCTCGGTCTTTGGTGATGAAGTCATCGGCTGCAGCCACGACCTTCTCGGTGGGGCGATGG
>CAIXQT010000011.1 GCA_903921665.1 uncultured Opitutia bacterium | reverse complement strand
CAGGGCGTCGCCGAAGAAGCCGTCGCGCTGCTCGGCCGAAAACCGGCACGCATCCTGGTGCTGGCCGGCAAGGGCAACAACGGCGCCGACGCTTTTCTCGCCGCGTTGCATTGCGCGCGAGCCGGCACCGAGATCGTCGCGATCTTCGCCGAAGGCGGCCCGGCCCGACCGCAGGCTCAGCGCGCCTGGTCCGTCCGCAAGCAAGGCGTCCGCATCGGCATCGTGGCCGCGGCCAATCTCCGGCAGCTCGCCGCTCATGAGTTCGACCTGATCTTCGACGGCATCCTCGGCCAAGGCTTCCGCGCTCCGCTCTCATGCGAGCTCCGCGCCTTCCTCCGTGCGACCGAATCGCTCCGCGGGCTGCGCATCGCGGTCGATCTGCCCAGCGGACTTGGCGACGACTCCTCCGGCCCCGCCTTCCGCGCAGACCTGACGGTTTCGATCGGCTGCCTGAAACGACCGCTGTTGGCTGCGAGATCCGCCCGCTTCGTCGGCCGCCTCCGCGTCCTCGACATCGGACTGCCCCTCGGCGAGACCGAAGAAGCCTGCGTGACCGCGGCCGCCTTGGCTCCGCTCCGCAAGCCGCGCCGCGCGCGAAGCGATAAGCGCCACCAAGGCCGGCTCCTCATCGTCGGCGGCTCCGACCGCATGCCTGGCGCGGTGCTGATGAACACCGCCGCCGCCCTGCGCTCCGGCGCGGCTCTCGTGACCACCTGCCTCCCGGATTCCATCCGTGCCAAAGCCGCCGTCGCATTTCCTGAGGCGATGTGGCGCGGGCTGACGACCGGACGCGACGGGTCCATCGCGACGACCCACCTCAAAGAGATCCGCACCTTGCTCGCCGATAAGGATACGCTGCTCATCGGTTCCGGCATGGGCGAGCAAGCCGCGAAGCTGATCGGCGCGGTCGCCCTTGATTGCTCCGGCAGCCTTGTCCTGGATGCCGACGCGCTTCGTCCGGCGGTCGTCGCCGCATCGAAGCGATGCAAGGTCCGCGTCCTGCTTCCCCACGCCGGCGAGTTCAAGCGTATCAGCGGCCGGACGGCCTCCGTCGCCGCCGCCCGCGCCTACGCCCGCAAGACGAAGACGATCATCGTACTCAAAGGCCCGCTGACCTGCGTCACCGACGGCGTCCGCGTGTTGCACATCCCTTTAGGAGGTCCCGTGCTCGCACGGGGCGGCTCCGGCGACCTGCTCGCCGGGATCGTCTCCTCGGTGCTCTCTCGCCGGAATGAGCTCGGGCTCACGGCGTTCGATGCCGTGGTCCTTGCGACCACCTGGCATGCGCGCGCCGCCGACTGGCTGAGGGAAACCCAAGGGGAAGAAGCGGTGAGAACCACCGATCTCCTCGCTGGGTTGTCCCCGGCGTTGCGCGGCTGAGATCGACCGGCTGGCTGACGGGATGCTCCCGATCCCCACCGACCCGCTCGCGCAACGCGTCCTGCTCAACGGGCTCAAAGGCGTCGGCCCCGTCACGGTGAGGCGATTGCGCGAGGCCTTCGGCGGCGACCTGTCGGTGGCCCTCGGCGCGCCGGCCGAACAACTCGCGAAGGTCGAAGGCGTCAGCCGACCCGTCGCCGCGGCGATCGCCGCGCGCGGTTTCGACTGGGCGGCGGAGATGGGGCGCGTCCGCGACCTGGGCTTCCGTCTGCTCAGCGAAGGCGACGTCGAGTGGCCGGCACCGCTCGCCAAGCTCTGGGATCCCCCGCTGGTGCTCTACGCCGAAGGCACGCACTTCCCGGCGGAACGTGCGGTCGGCATCATCGGCTCGCGCCATTGCACGACCTATGGGGCCTCGCTGGCTCGTGCGTTCGCGCGCGACCTGGCGAAGGAAGGCTGGTGGATCGTCAGCGGGCTCGCCCGCGGCATCGACACCGCCGCACATGAAGGCGCGCTCGATGCGGCAGGAAGAACGGCGGCCGTGGTAGGCCACGGGCTCGACCTGACCTTCCCTCCGGAAGCGGTACGGCTTCGCGCCCGGATGAAGGCCGACGGATGCGTGCTCTCGGAATTCCCGCTCGGACGGGCGGCGGATCGCCAGACCTTCCCCCAACGGAACCGGATCGTGGCCGGGTTGGTCCGCGTGATGGTCGTCGTGGAGACCGACGTCGACGGCGGCAGCATGATCACCGCGCGCTTCGCAGGCGATCTCGGCAAGACGCTCTGCGCCGTACCAGGCCGTACCGACAGCCCGCCGAGCCGAGGCTGTCATGCGCTCATCCGCGATGGCGCCACGCTCGTCGCTTCGGTGGATGACATCCTGACCGAACTCGGTGAAAGCCGCGGCCGCCCGGCGCTCGCGCTGGTCGAAGCCCCACCCGAGTTCGCCCGCTGGTTGCCGCACTTCGGCGGCGGCGCCGCGCAGGATGCCGAAAGCCTCGCCACGCTGGCGGACTGCTCGATCGCCGACGCAGCGGTGAGCCTCACGATGATGGAGATCCGCGGCGTGCTGGTGCGCCGACCGGACGGACGCCACGAACGTGCCTGACTTAAAGGTGCGGGACGTTGCCCTCGCCCGCCGGCATCGGGGTCGCGAGCGGATTGCCGAAGAGATAGAAGTCCAGCAACGCCTTCGGCTTGGCGAAACAATCGCGGGTGACGCTGAGGAACGGACGCCAGCCGTCCCCGAAAGCCGCAGGATAGGCCGAGGTCTTCATGCCTTCGCGATCGGCGATCCACAGCGCGCGCACGCAATGCCATCCCTGGGAAACGAAGACCAGATGCTCGCGCGGATAGGAAGCCTTCGCCCTCAGCACCGAATCGAGCGTCCGCCAGCCGTAAGGATCTTCCACGATCGGGCAGGTCACGCCGGCGGCGCGGAGCTGCGTCGCCATCGTCCGTGCGTGGATGGCGGTACCAGAAGCGACGACGAGCTTCACGCGTCCCGATCGCGCCAGCGCGACGGCCGCTTCGATGCGCGCACGGAAGGTGCCCGTCCGCTCACCGGAAGTGCCGACGAATTCGTCAGTGCCGAGGAGGACCACCACGGAACCTGTCGGGGTCTCGGAAGAATGGGCGGCCAATCGCCCCCAGCCGGCGGACCAGACCCAGAGGTTAGATCCGAGTAAGAAAAGCCCCAGCAGAGCTAAGACCACACCCGTCCCACGTTTGAGCCATCGAGACATGAAAATGACAATTACGCCCAAAAAACCTTTGGCAAGGGGGGTGATTTACGAGGTATTGCTTAAATTTAAGCACCTATAGGTTGCCGAAAGGTGGTATTAGGTCATTTTGAGACGACTGGGGCCAATGGCACGGATTCTGCCTACTTTTACTCAACATGAGCGCCACACCTTCCACCGCGTCAGCCAAAGTCCTGGTCATCGACGATGATAAGGACCTGCGCTACTCCCTCCGTCGCGCGCTGGCTGGCCTCGGCCATACGGTGATCGAAGCCGATAGTGGCGAGACCGGTGTCATCGCGGCGAAGCGCGAGCAGCCTGACGTCATCCTGCTCGATAACCGCATGGGCGGCATGACCGGCATCGAGACCTTGCAGATGCTCCGCGGTGCGCAGCCGCAGGCGATGGTGATCCTGATGACCGCCTTCGGCACCACGCAGACCGCGATCGAAGCGATGAAGTTCGGCGCGTACGACTACGTCATGAAGCCGTTCGACCAGGCGAAGCTCATCACGCTCGTCGACAAGGCCCTCTCGGCGCGCCGCGACCTCGCCGCCGCCACGAAGTCCACGCGCACGCTCGTCAATCCCGCCGACTACAAGGAAGGCATCGTCGGCAGCTCCGAACCGATGCAGGAAGTCCTGAAGTCGATCGGCCAGGTCGCCGCCAGCGACGCCACCGTGCTCATCACCGGCGAAAGTGGCACGGGCAAGGAACTCGTCGCCCGCTGCATCCACCAGCACTCGTTGCGCGCCAAAGGCACCTTCCTTGCGGTCAATTGCGCGGCCATCCCGGAAAACCTGATCGAGTCCGAACTCTTCGGCCACGAGAAGGGCGCCTTCACCGGCGCGGCCAACCAGAAGCTCGGTAAGTTCGAGCTTTGCGACGGCGGCACCATCTTCCTCGACGAGATCGGCGACATGTCGTTGCCCACGCAGACCAAGGTCCTCCGCGCCATCCAGGAAGGCGAGATCCAGCGCGTCGGCGGTACGGTCACCGTCAAGAT
>CAIXQT010000010.1 GCA_903921665.1 uncultured Opitutia bacterium | reverse complement strand
GAAGTGGCTATGGGCGCATGTCGACGGACAGCCCGTCGTCCGACGGTCCCGCTCGCATCAGCCGACCTCACCGCTCGCCGAGAAGATCTCCAAAGACCTGAAGAAGCGCGGCATGAAGTTCGTCGGCCCGACCATCATCCAAGCTTTCCTCCAAGCCGTCGGCGTGCTCGACGAGCACCTGCCGGGTTGCTGGAAGGCCTGAACAGGGCTCGGACTGGGGCTAGGGCTAGGCTTACTTGGCGGGCGGTACGTAGCCGTGGACGGTGACGGCGAGTTTTTCGGTCGTCGGCTCGATGCTCCGCATCGCCAGGACCTTGCCGCCGCACATGACGGCGAACTTGGTCGGCTGGCTGGCGGCAGGCACGTTGACATGGAACTTGTTCATGTGCTTCGCGTCGATGCGTCGGTCCGCGAGGCGGAAACGCAGGATGCCGGTCTTGGTCTCCACGACCAACTGGCAGTCCGCCGGCTTCACTTGGGCGGCCTCATCCGCATAACAGAAACCCAGGGAGCCATGCAGGGCCGGATAAGCGTAACTCGTCAGCTGGCCGGAAGGATCATAATAGCCGAGCAACGTGACCACCGGGGCGCCGAACGCCTGTGGCTTACGCTCCAAGGAACCCTCGTCCCCCTTGCCCTCCTGCCACTTCTTGCCGTCGGAGACATAGGCCTGGGCGAAACCGCGCGAGACCTTGACCTGTTCGCCGTTCATCAAGAGCACGGAGTCATAGCCGGCCGCATGGACGATGGAAACGGAGCGTCCTTTGTTCGCCGCGGAGGCCGGCGGCAGGGGAATCTCTTTCGTCCAATTGCCGTCGCTCATCGAGACTTCGATGCGTTCATACCCGGACAGCAGATTGGCGAGGCTCACCTCGCTCAGACCCTTGATCGGCGCGCCGATCGAGCGGCCCGTCGCGATCCGATGGCTGAACGGCTCCATGCGCGCGGCCTGCTCGTTCCACTTGCTGAAGCCCGTCGGCGACAGCGGGTCGAAGACCGCCTTGGACTCGAGGAACTTCTGGATGATCGCCGCGGTGTTCGGCGTGTAGAGGGTGAAGCGGTTGAAAGACGAGAACGGCGCGCCGCCGGCCATGGCGTCCAAGCCGTAGCTGCGTCCGTCGAAGGGCGGCTGGCTCTGGCCTTCGAGCGTGACATCCTTGCCAGTACGGAGCGGCGAGAAGTTGGGGATGAAGCGCCGCTTGTCGGCATCCCAGCCCCAGGTCGAATTGATCTGGTCGGCCGGGCGATGCACGGACCCCTTGAAACCGTCGACGTAATGACCGAGGCCGTAGTTATGGCCGACTTCGTGGCTGAACTCGTTGCCGAGAGAATCATCGAGCGTCACCATGCCATTGCCGCCCGAGCCGCCATGGACCTGCACGCCGTTGGCGTAGACGCCGCGGCTGTTGTGGGCCGCGAGCTGGGCGACCGCGTAAGGGTGACCCTTCTCGCCGGCGCCGGCGGTGCTGTGGAGTCCGTAGTTGGCGTTATCGATGCCGTGCGAGACCAGCTCCTTGCCGATGTGCTGGCGCATCGCACCCTCATGCCAGCCGCCCTTGCTCGGATCGACTTCCTTGAGCAGCACGCCCGTGGGCAGCATGACTTCCTTGAGATGGAGCGGCGCATACTGGCTGACGATG
>CAIXQT010000009.1 GCA_903921665.1 uncultured Opitutia bacterium | reverse complement strand
GGGCGGCGAGTTCCGCGCTGCCGTCGCTGCGCCCGAGGCAACGAATCGAGACGGAGGCGCCGCCGGAGCGCTCCGCCACGTCGATCGCGGTCTCGATGGCGGCGAAGGACTCGGCCAGCCTGCGCGCGAGCGGAGTCTTCATGCCCGGCTCTTTCTCCGCGCGCAGGAGGCCGGTCGGCGCTTCGCCGGAAAGATGGCAGGTGATCTTGCCGCCCCGCGCCTGGACGGAGCGGAGATTCAGCCAGCGGCCTTCTTTGGTGATGTCGATGGTGAGCTCGTCGATCAGCGGCCGGCGGCGGCCGTCGCGGGCGACGGAAGCCGGGCACCAGAGACGAGCGCCGCTCACGCGCAGTTGCGTGGGCTCGGCCTGCCCGGCGAGGAGCAGCATCGGGTTGAGCGCGACTTCGACGCGGCCGGCGGTGAAGACGTCGCCGGTCAGCCCATCGATGCCCAGCGTCAGGTCGTCCGCCGCCAGCGTCAGGTCCGGCAGCACCCAGAAGCTACGCGCCTGCAGCCGGAATCCGTGCTCGGCCAGCCGCGCGGAGACTTGCTCCGCGATGACGTCCGGCAGCTTCGTCGGTTGTTCAAGGCTCGCTACCCACCAGAGGGTCAGCTGGACCGGCAGCAGCAGGAGCAGGCAGGTGTTCGTCAGTCCGCGCAGGAACCTGCGGAAAGGGGAACTGGCCGGCTTCGGTTTCATCGCCCGACGCCGGAGAGCAGGGGGATCAGGATTTCGGCGAGGCCGGTCTCGAGGATGAAGTCGTCATCGTCCGCTTCGTCGCGCAGCAGCACCGAACGGTTGTTGAAAGGCTCCGCGCAGAGATACGTCCGGAAGGTCTCGCTGGCCGCGCCGCCGCCGGTCGCCGCCTGGTCCGTCACGCGCAGTTCATATTTCCAGCCGCCGGCGCCGACGTCGCGACCCGGGAATTCCGCCGCACGGACTTCGGCAAGTCCGACCGCGAGGCGGCGCGAGCTGGCCGGGTCGAGGCGGCCGGAGCCGGCCCAGTTGCCGTCCGGTCCGAGGCGTGCTTCGCCGATGACCTTGCCGTCGCCGCGGGTGGTCAGGCGCAGGCCGCTCACGCGGGCGCCTTGCGGAAGTTCCGCGACCGCGCGCTTACGCCAGGCCTGCGGTTCGACGTTCTGATGACCTCCGTTGAGCAAAGAGACGTCGCAGACGGCCGCCAGCGGCGAGCCTTTCGCGTGCACGACGCGCGTGCCGGCGCCCTTATCCGGGTCGTCCGTGAAACTAAGCAGGATGCGTTCGGTGCCGAATTCCAGTTCCAAGGTCTGCAACGAGGTGGTGCCGGGGTTGGTGAGCGCCATCACGGCGGGCACGCTGGCGCCGCCGCCGGCCGGCTTGCGACGGCTGGCACGGAGTTGGGCGACGGCATCCAAGAAGCGGGCGACGATCTTGGGGTCGGCTTCGCGGCGCTTGGTGGCCGTGGAACCCGGCGCGACCGGAATCTCCCAGCGCGCTTCGGCCGCGGCGCCTTCCAGCCGGTGAAGCGTGATGGTGCGGCCGCCGGCCGCGATGGTGAAGCCCGTGACGAGCGACGGGTCGAAGTCCGCCGGCCGGGAGTCGGCGAGCGTTTCGCGGGCGGCGAACCAGTCGGCCAGCAGGCGGGCTTCGATGAGGAAGACGGAGGCGTTGTCCTCGAGCTTGGCGCAGAGCATGGTCGGCTGCGCCGGCGCAGGCTTGCCGATCAGGAGGACCTGACGACGCGAGTTGCCTTCGAGCGAGAGGCGAAGCGTCGGCGTCGAGAGGCCGGTGGCTTCTTCGGCGAGGGCGACGAACTTGCTGGCGCGCAGGTTCGTGAGGTCGGCGACCGCCCGCGCGGTCGCTTCGGCGTCGGAGAGCGCGTCGTAAGGGGTTTCGAAGCGCCATTCGGGCGGCTGGACGCGTCGGCCGATACGGGGCCGGACTTCCGAAGTGAGCGCGGTCACGACCTCGCCGTCCTTCGTGCGATGGCGGACCGAGACCGCGCGCGCTTCGAAATCCGCGATCTCGAAGACCTTGTCCACTCGGTAGCTTTCCGCCTTCGTCGCCAGGGCGGCTGCCATGGCTTCGGGCAACGGGATGATCCGCTTACCGTCCTCGGTGAGCAGGAAGTGATGGCGGGTGGAGGGTTGCACGCCGATCTTGACCTCGACGACGGCGCCCGTCTCCGCGACGACCTTGAGGCT
>CAIXQT010000008.1 GCA_903921665.1 uncultured Opitutia bacterium | reverse complement strand
GCCTTAATGAACACCCGTTCGGCCAAAAAGGAAGTCGCCGGCTTAGGCGAAAGGCATGCAGGCCAGCATCTTCTTCTCGAAGCCGGAGTCGACGCGCTTGGACTTGTTGGCGCGACGACGCTGCTTGCGGGACTTGGCGCTCAACAGGTGGCGGGCGTTCGGGGAACGGCGCATCACTTTGCCGGTACCGGTCACCTTGAAGCGCTTGGAGACTGACTTGCGGGTCTTTTGCATGGCGGAAAGGGTCGGAACAAAGGGCGTACGGGGGGACTTGTAAAGGGGAAAGGGCCGGAGGAGCGGAGAAGGCCTCACTTTCTGGAAGGGTTCGGATCGGGCTGGCCGTTTGACAATCCGGCCCAACCCCGCTCCCCTGCCCTGTACCCAATCCTGAAAACCATGCTTTCCCTCGGAAAAAAGCCTAAACTGACCTTCAAAGTAGACGCCCTCGTGGACGGGGCGTCCGTCCATGGGCCTTTTGCCGCCCTCCTGGACGGCCCGACCATCGTTTCCGTTTACATGCGAAACAACACGTCCGCCTGTGATAAACAGGCCGCCGAGATGGATAAAAACGAGAAAGCCATTGTCAGACAAGGGTTTAGGTTGATTGCCGTCTCTCGGGATACCTGCGCCTCCCATACCAAGTACGCCGCCAAGCACGGTTACAAGTTCACCCTGGTCTCCGACCCCGAGGATTTGTTCTCCAAGGCCGTGGATGCGATCGTCGAGAAATCGATGTACGGGAAGAAGTACCTCGGCCCCCTCCGGGCTGCCTACCTCTTCGACGCCGGCGGCAAACTCATCGGCGTCGTTCCCAAGGTCGATGCCGCCGTCCACGGCAAGCAGCTGCTCGAAGCGATCGCGGCGGCGAAGTAAGCCGGCGCCGCGCGGCATGGCGGAGGATAATCGGTGCTTGAACCATCGCCGTTTAGCGGGGAGTTTATCCGCAAGACACCTCCGCAGTACCTAATGCCTTCGCCCTATCGTCCTAACAGCCCCCGCCCGAAGAATAACAACGCGGGACAGAATCGCGGCAACTTCCGCAAAGAAGACAAAGGGCCCAAGCGCAACGACCGCATCCGTGCGACCGAAGTCCGCGTCATCTCGCCCAAGGGTGAGATGATGGGCATCATGCCCACGCAACAGGCGCTCGACCTCGCCCGCGAGTTCGGCGTCGATCTCATCGAGATCGCCGCGACCGCCGTGCCGCCCGTCTGCAAGCTGCAGGAATACGGCAAGTACCTCTACGAAGAGGCCAAGAAGAACAAGCACCAGAAGAGCGCGACCAAGGTCAAGGAGATCAAGCTCCGCCCGCGCATCGACGTGCATGACCTCTTCATCAAGGTCCGCCGCGCCGAGAACTTCCTCTTCCACGGCCACAAGATCAAGCTCCTCCTCCAGTATCGCTACCGCGAACTCGAACACCCGGAGATCGGCATCGCCACCATCACCAAGGCCATCGAGGCCCTGTCGCATATCAGCACGCGCGACAACGAGCCCAAGCGCAGCGGCCGCGCGATCGTCGTCGGCCTCACGCCCGTCCAGCAGAACAAGCGCAAGCTCGTGCACAACGATGCCCCGGGCGAAGAAGACGGCGAAGACGACTCCGAAGTGGACAACGGCGAGAACGACGCCGAATAAGAACGTGCGGCGCTTCGCGGCGATACTCCTGCTGCTCGGCGTCGGCGCGTTGCTTCCCGCCGCCTCGACGGACTATTACCTCGGCGAGTCCGTGCGCCAGCTCGGCTTGCGCGACGCGCCCCGCCAAGCCGGCGACGGTCGCAGCTCCGAACGCTACGTCTCGCGCGCCGGCATCTCGCTCTACGCCGACTACAGCAAGGAGTTCATCCTGGTCGACGGCGTGAAGGTCCTGCTCGACGACCCGATCGGCTCGCAACGCGGCCACCTCACGCTTTCGCGACGCGACTACGACAAGGTCTTCGTCCCGCTTTTCTGGGAGCTGCCCAAGGACCCCGTCCGACGCATCGTCCTCGACCCCGGTCACGGCGGCAAGGACACCGGCAAGGTCAACGGGCCTTACAAGTACACCGAGAAGGCCGCCACGCTCGACACCGCCGCCCGCCTGAAGATCCTGCTCGAGAAGCAGGGCTTCGAGGTCGTGTTCACGCGCACCAGGGACGTCTTCGTCGACCTCGACGACCGGCCCGCGCTCGCGACGAAAGCCAAGGCCGACCTCTTCATCAGCCTTCATTACAATGCCGGTCCGGCTGGCGACAGCTCCAGCGACGGCATCGAGACCTACTGCCTGACACCCGCCGGCCAGAAGTCGACCAACGCCGGCAAGGCCAAGTCGACCACCGGTGTCGAACCCGGCAACCGTTTCGACACCGCCAACATGGCCCTCGGCTGGGGCATCCAGCGTCGCCTGGTCAAGAGCACCGGCGCCGATGACCGGGGAGTCCGGCGGGCCCGCTTCGCCGTGCTGCGCACCCTCACCTGCCCCGGCGTGCTCATCGAAGGAGGCTTCATGTCCAGCCGCAAGGAAGGCGCCCTCATCGCCGACGCCGCCTATCGCCAGAAAATCGCCGAGGCCGTGGCCGCCGGCATCGTGGATTACGTGGTACGAGCCCGGCCGGCCGCCAAAGCCGCCAAATAAGCCGGCCACAGGCCTCTTAGACGGGTAAAATCCGCTTGCCATCCGGTCGGACGGACGGTTCGTTAGACCTTCCTATCGGCCCGCTGGCATCTGCCATCGGACCCTCCGACGGGAAACCCAAAAACCAACCAAACCCTGGAAACGTCCTCCGCGACGGCCAGGACAAACAGTCAAAACAACATGAGCCTAATGGAAAAACTGCTCGCCGAGTCCAATTTCGGCGCGCTCAAGCAACACTC
>CAIXQT010000007.1 GCA_903921665.1 uncultured Opitutia bacterium | reverse complement strand
TCAGCACCTTTGAAGGCTGGTACGCGATTCCCGCCACGGGCGGGCTGACCATCAGCAACGCGACGGTGAACATGAGCGCCGGCGTGATCCAGCAGATCGACCCGGCCACGGCCATCACCATCAACGGCGGGGGCAACCTGACCTTGGCGAACTATTCCTTGGGCAACGCCGTCACCACCGTCCCGATCACCCAGACCTTCGCCAGCTTGACCTTCGTCAACGAAGGCGGCGCCAACGCCCCGACCTTCAACCTGGGCAATCCTTCCTCTGTTTCCGGCACGAACCAGCCGCTGAGCATCACCCAGCTCACCAGCGCGAACCCGCTCACGGCCACGAACAACAGCTTGTCCACCACGCCGACGGTCAGCACGGGTAACGCCGGCAACACCGAGTTGCGCTTCAGCGCCGTCAGCCCGGTCATCACGGTCAATAGCGGTCTCGCGGAGACCGGCTTGGTCATCAGCGCGGTCATCGGTCAGTCGGGCACGATGACTTCCCTGACCAAGGCGGGTGCCGGCCTCCTGGCCCTCACGGGTCAGAACAACTTCACGTCGAACTTCCTGCTCAACGCCGGCGGGCTGATGCTCGGCGCGGATTCGCTGCCGGCGGTCGGCGGTGCCGCGGCCAGCGGCCCCGTGGGTTCCGGCACGCTCATCATCAACGGCGGCTATCTGCTCAGCGACGGCCTGCCTCGCACGGTCACCAACGCCATCACGGTGAACGCTGATTTCGCTTTCGGCGGCAACGTGGCGACGACGAACCTCCGGCTCTCCGGCGACGTCGATCTCGGCGCGTTCAGCCGTACGGTCACCGTCACGAGTCCGGCCGTCACCGCCGAACTCGCGGGTAACCTCACTTCGACGCTCGCGACCGTCGGCGGCACCGCCTTCACCAAGGCCGGTCCGGGTACGCTCAAGCTCTCCGGGGCGGATAATAACTTCAACAGCAAGAAGGTCGCCATCACCGGCGGCCTCCTGGTCCTCGGCGTCAGCACGGCCATCCCGTCGACCAGCTCGGTCGCGGTCAGCGCCGGCGCGGGCCTCGACCTCGCCAATCTCGATCTGATCATCCCGCAGATCACGGGCGCGGGCTTCGTGACGAATTCGAAGAACCTGATGTCGGGCCTCACGGTCGGCGACACCGGCGACTTCACTTTCGGCGGTATCCTGATCGACAACAGCTACAGCACCGGCGTTTCCGGCAGCCAGCTGCAGCTGACCAAGGAAGGCACGGGCAAGATGACCCTCACCGGCGCCAACCTGCTCACCGGCGGCATCAACGTGAACGACGGCATCCTCGAACTGGGCGCCGGCGGCCTGCCGGGTCCGAGCACGATCACGATCACGAACAACGCCGTTTCGACTCTGGGTATCTTCCAGATCAACCGGGCTGATAATGTCACGTTGAGCAATGAACTGGCCGGTAACGGTAAGATCTTCAAGCTCGGCGCGGGCGTGGCCACGCTCACGGGCGACGGCACTGCCCTGCAGCTCGGCTCTCTTCTCCATGTGTTCGCCGGCGGAGTGAATCTTGGCGATGGCGTGGGCAGCACGGGCTCGCTCGGCGGCGCGACGGTCACCGTCGACTCCGGGACCTTCCTCGACCTCAACCATTCTTCGGCCCAGGCGTTTAATTTCTCCAACACCGTCGACGGCGCCGGCGAACTCCGCCATTCCGGCGGCAGCACGACCACCCTGGGGGTCGCGAACACCTACACGGGCAAGACGCGCATCAACGCTGGCACCCTCATCGCCGGCGCCGACGGCGCCCTTGCCAGCACCAACGAGATCATCCTGCTCACGGGCACCCAGCTGAAGGCCGCGATCAACAATGGTATCGGCTTCCGTGATGGCAGCGTGACTTCGACGATCGCCCCGGCTTTGACGCTGAACGGCACCGCGCTCGTCGATGGCGACGTTTATAACTCCACCATCGGCCTGCTGACCTTGAACGGTGGCACGGTCGCTGGCACTGGCACGGGATACACCGACCTCGGCTCCTTCAATCTCGCCGGTAACGTCGTCGTGACGGCTAACGCCACGATCTCGGCCATCGACGTCAATACCGACGGCGCCAACCGGGACTTCACCGTGAACTCCGCGGTGATCCTGACGATGTCGGGCAGCTTCGCCGACACGGACAAGCTTGCGACCGGCTACGCCAAGAAGGGTGCCGGC
>CAIXQT010000006.1 GCA_903921665.1 uncultured Opitutia bacterium | reverse complement strand
CTGCTGACCAAACTCCTCTGGTTCCAGACACCTGGCAATGTCTGCCTCTGAAGCCAAGGGCTGCCGCCACTGCGGCACCGCCATCCTCAATCCGCTGGCGCCGGCCGGCTTCTGCTGCGCCGGGTGCGAACAGGTGCACGCCCTGATCCTCAGCTGCGGCCTCGAACGCTACTACGAACTCCGCTCCGAAACAATCGCCCCGGTCAACGAGACCATCCTCGGTTCGCATGACTTCGGTTGGCTGCGCGAGGCCCAGACGGTCGGCGACCGATCCGGGCGGCGGAGCCTGCGCGTGGCCTTGCGCGGTCTGTCCTGCGTGGGCTGCGTCTGGCTGATCGAGAAATTGCTGACCGAGACGCCCGGGGTGCTCGCCGGACGCGTCAACGCCCATCGCGGCACGGTCCGGCTCGAATGGCAGGCCGGCGCCGACCTGACGACCGCCGCGACGAAGCTCGCAAGCTTCGGCTACCTGATCGTGCCGGACGACGGGGAAGACCATCGCGAAGACGACGGGCTGACCACACGGCTCGGCCTGTGCGCCGCCTTCGCGATGAACGCCATGCTCAATTCCGTGCCAGCCTATCTGGGCATGAAGCAGGATGAGCAGTTCGCCGAGCTCTTCCGCCTGCTCGCGGCCTTCTTCGCGACCCTTTCGATGCTGGTCGGAGGCAGTTATTTCGCGACCCGAGCCTGGGCCTCGCTCCGGCGCGGCAAGCTGCACATGGACCTGCCGATCGCCTTGGGCCTCATCAGCGCTTACCTCGCCGCGTTCGTCGGCTGGGCGCTGCATCTGCCTAGTTTGGAATACTGGGACTTTGTCTGCCTCTTCACATTCCTGATGCTGGTGGGCCGATGGACGCAGGAGCGGGCCATCGAGCAGAATCGTCGCCGCCTGCCGGCCAGTTCGCCCTCGCTCCGCCCCGTCGACCTCTTTGAAACGGCGGACAGCCCCACGCCGCTCCGCCGGGTCCCGGTCGAGTCCCTCCAGCCCGGCCAGATCTTCGCCGTCCCCGGCGGACAAGTCGCCCCGGTCTGCGGTCGCCTGCTCAAGCAGGACGCCGAACTGAGCCTCGCCTGGATCAACGGCGAATCCGAACCCGTCGCGTATCCGGCCGGACGACTCGTGCCTTCCGGCGCGCTCAACATCAGCGCGACGCCGCTCCGCCTCGAAGCCACCGAAACCTGGGCCGACTCGATGCTGCGCAAGCTCACCGAGGCCGGCGGCGACGGCGCCTTCGTCCCCCGTCAGCTCGAACGTATCCTGAGCCTCTACCTCGGCGTCGTCCTCACGCTTGCGGCCCTGGCCTTCGGACTCCGGGGAGCGCTCACCGGCGAATGGCCGCAGGCCCTGCAGGCGGCCATCTCGATCCTCATCGTCTCCTGTCCCTGCGCCATCGGCCTGGCCTTCCCGCTCGCGACCGAGCTCGCCGTCGGCACGCTGCGCCGCGCCGGCGTCTACCTCCGCGATCATCGCGTCTGGGAACGCGCCCTGCGTGTCCGCCAGGTCGTCTTCGACAAGACCGGCACGCTGACCCTCGAAAGCCCGCGCCTCGGCAACCCCGAGCAGCTGGCCGCGCTGCCCGCGGAGGCCCGTCGGGCGCTCTTCGCGTTGGT
>CAIXQT010000005.1 GCA_903921665.1 uncultured Opitutia bacterium | reverse complement strand
GTGTGCGCCAAGGTCGAAAGACTGCTGCGCCACAACCCGCGGATCATCCGCGTGCTCGTCGAACTCGTCTACACCCGCTGCAGCGACCATAGTCGCGAATTCGGGGCCCAGATCCGGCTGGAACTGCCCGGCCCGGACATCGTGGTCCGGGAGGAGTCCGACGACCTCTACAAGTCCATCGATATTTTGGTCGATAAGGTCGACCGCCAGCTTCGCCGCCGCCATCGCCTGGATAAGGAAAAAAGGAATCATCCGCAGCCGACAGACCTAGGCGACCTGGGACGCGCGGCGTAAGGACGGTGCGGTGCCGGCCGGTTGTCAGTGAGGGCTGGTCAGTCGGTGAAAGTCGAAGTCGGTATGGCCTGAAGTCGGTGAAAACAGACGGAAAGCCAGTCAGACAGCGAAGGTAACAGACAGTCAGTCAGGCCACAGACAACGAAAGCTAAGCTAGCACAGTCAAAGTCAGGTACAGGACCCCGGCCGCCGTAAGGTGACCGGGGTCCTCCTGTTTTGGGCGGGTCGCCTCGCCTAAGTTTCTCGCCCTCGGCTCCCCGGGGGCTTTTATCTGCCCCATGCGCATTTATTTCATGGGCATCTGCGGTACGGCGATGGGCAACGCCGCGTTGCTGATGCGCGCCTTAGGTCACGAGGTCATGGGCTCCGACACGGGTATCTACCCGCCGATGTCCGACCATCTCCGTGGAGCCGGCGTCGACATCCTTGAAGGCTGGTCTGCCGAACGCCTCGCGCAGTTGAAGCCGGATCTAGTCGTCGTCGGCAACGTCGCCTCCCGCGGCCACCCCGAAGTGGAGTGGCTCCTCGAAGCCCGCACCCAGGCCTACGTCTCCCTGCCGGAACTCCTCCGGACCCGGCTGCTCAACGAACGTCGTAACGTCGTCGTCGCCGGCACCCACGGTAAGACCACCACGACCTGCATGGCCGCGGTCCTGCTGAAGGCCAACGGTACCGATCCGGGTTGGCTCGTCGGCGGCGTCCCGCGCGACCTCCCGGATTCCTCGCACCCCGGCAAGACGGGCGGACCCTTCGTCATCGAAGGCGATGAATACGACACGGCCTTCTTCGATAAGCGCAGCAAGTTCATCCAGTACCTGCCGCACGTCCTCGCGATCAACAACTGCGAGTTCGACCACGCCGACATCTTCCGCGACCTCGACGATGTCCTGCGCACGTTCTCCCACGTCATCCGCATCGTCCCGCGCGACGGCGCGATCGTCGCCAATGGCGACGACGCCAACGTCCTCGGCCTGGTGAAGAACGTGAGCTGGGCGCCGGTGATCCGTGTCGGCACGGGCGCAGGTAATGACGCGGTCATCGCCGACTTCCAGGAATCTCCAACGGGTTCGTCCTTCACGTTGCTTTGGAAGGGCAAGGAGTGGGGCAGGGTGAAGTGGGCCCTGCCGGGTCTCTTCAATGCCCGTAACGCAGCCATGGCGGCCGTCTCAGCCGGCCTCCTGCTCGACGCCAAAGATCCGACGAAGCTGAAGCTCGACGCGCTCAACTCCTTCCAAGGCGTCCAGCGTCGCCAGCAAGTCCTCGTCGACCGCCCCGATCTGACTGTGATCGAAGATTTCGGCCATCACCCGACCGCCCTCGACCTGACGCTGGAATCCCTGCGCGCTCGCTACCCGGAGCATCGACTCGTCGCCTGCTTTGAGCCGCGCAGCAACACCGCCGCCCGCAAGGTGATGCAGGACGCTTTCCGTGAGGCGCTCAAGAAGGCCGATGTCGCTTTCTTGGCTCCGCCTCACCGCGCCGACAAGCTCGGCGAAGAACGCTTCGACAGCGAAGGCGTGGCCGCGGCGATTACCGCTGCCGGCAAGAAGGGCTTCGCGCCGGCATCCAACGACGCCTTACTCGCCGAACTGACCGCGCTCGTGAAGCCGGATAAGTCGCCGCGCTGCGTCGTCTTCTTCTCGAACGGCGCCTTCGGCGGCATCATCAAGAAGTTCGCTCAGGCTGTCTGACCTAGCCTAGCAGCCCCAGCCCCTGCTTGGCCTGTGCGGAGTCTTTCGCGATCTGCGCCTGCAGGGCGGCGAGGTCGGCGAATTTCTGTTCGGCGCGAAGGCGGCGCACCCAGCGTACGCGGACGGCATCGCCCGTGGTCGGCGCCGTGCCACGGAGGACGTGCGCTTCGAGCAGGGGGGCGACCGGGCCACTTTCTACGGTGGGACGTTGGCCGTAGTTCGCCACGGCCGGCAGGGCTTCTCCTTTAAAGATGACTTCGACGGCGTAGACGCCGAAGGCCGGCTTGAGTTCTGGTTCCCAGGCGACGTTCACCGTCGGGAAGCCGATGGTGCGGCCGAGGCGGCGTCCGCCGATGATCACCCCTTCGGCTTCGTAAGGCCTTAGTAACATCGCGTTTGCGAGGGCGAGGTCACCGGCGGCGAGGTACTGGCGGATCCGCGAACTGCTGACGGTCTCGTCGCCCAGGCTGATGGCCGAGACGAGGCGCACGCCGAGACCTTCGTCCGCACCATGTGCGATGAGCGTCTCGCCGTTGCCGGAGCGCCCGCGGCCGTATTGGAAGTTGGAACCCACATGCAGCGATTTCAGGTGGGGGAAGGTCGTCTTCAGCCACTTCGGGAAATCGGCCGCTTCGATGCCGGCGTGATTACGGTCGAACTTCTCGTGATGGATGAGTTGCGCACCGGCTTCGGTCAGACGCTCGTCCTTCTGGGCGCGCGTGAAGATCAGCGGGACCGATGACTCGGGTCGCAGGACCTTGCTCGGGTGCGGGTCGTAGGTGAGCACGCCGACGATGCCTCCGTCTGCCCGGGCGGCCTCGCGGGCGGAGTGCAAGACGGCGCGATGGCCGAGGTGCACGCCGTCGAAGGCGCCTATGGCGAGATGGAGGGGCGGGCTCATGCGGCGGGCGCGGCTTCGCTCACGGGTACGAGCGCCGCGACGAGCTGATCGTCGTTCATCGCGCCGAGCTGCGGGAGCGTATGGCCGCGGGAAAGGTCGAGCTGGCCGGAGCGGGTGCGGCGGAGCATCGAGAGATGGGCGCCCGGGCCGAGCTTGCGGCCGAGGTCGAACGCCAGCGTGCGCACGTAGGTGCCCTTGGTGCAGCGGACGCGGAAATTGATCTTCGGGCTCTGCCAGGTGATCAGTTCGAACTCGGAAATGCTGATGGCGCGAGGCTCGCGGACGACTTCGATGCCTTTGCGCGCGAGGTCATAGAGCTTCTGGCCGCCGATCTTCTTGGCCGAATGCATCGGCGGGACCTGGAACTGGTCGCCCAGCATGGACGCGAGCGCCGAGCGTACCTGGGCTTCGGTGATTTCGGGAACGGGATTGGCCTCCAGCGTCGCGCCTTCGGCGTCTTGGGTGTCCGTGACGACGCCGAGCGTGGCTTCTCCGAGGTATTCCTTGTCTTGGGCCATCAGCTGGTCGGAAGCCTTGGTGGCCTTGCCGACGAGTACGATGAGCAGGCCGGTCGCCATCGGGTCGAGCGTGCCGGCGTGGCCGACGCGGCGCGTGCGGTAGAGACGTCGCACGCTGTCCACGACGTCGTGCGAGGTGATGCCCTGCGGCTTGTCGACGAGCAGCACGCCCGCGGGTTCGGCGACGGGCTCGCTCATTTCGCCGAGTATTCGCGATAGTGCGCGATGACGATCCCGAGGATCTTGGCGCGGTCCTGCGGCAGGCGGCAGCCCTGCATGTTGAAGCCGGCCGCGAGCATGTGGCCGCCGCCGTTGAGCTTGCCGGCGCAGAGGTCGAGACGGAGTTTCGGGTCACGTCCACGCAGGCTGCCGCGGATGCCGTCGGCGCCTTCTTCCATGAGCACGGCGATCTCGACGCCTTCGACGGAACGGGGGAATTCGACGAGGCCTTCCTTATCTTCCTTCGAGGTGCCGGTCGCGACGTAGTCGGCTTGGGTGAGCTCGCCCGAGCAGATCTTGCCGTCCTCGTGGAACGCGATTGTGTTGAGGAAGCGTTTGGTGAGCTCCAGCTTCCCGCGGCTCTCCTGTTCGAAGACGCGGTAGTTGGCCTCGGCGGGGTCTGCGCCGCGCTTCACGAGTTCGGCGATGATCGCGAAGACGTCGGCGGTGGTGCTGCGGTAGCAGAAGCGGCCGGTATCGGTCAGGATGCCGAGGTGCAGGGCCTTGGCGGTGACGGTGTCGACGGCCAGGCCTTGGGCGAGGGCGCCGGCGGCGAGGATGTGGCAGGTGGCGGCCGCTTCGCGGACGACGATGTTCGTCTGGGCGTAGTCGGGGTTCGAGGCGTGGTGGTCGATGTTGGCCAGGATGCCGGCCGGGAACTTGGCGAGCAGTTCCGTCCCTACGCGGGACGCATCGGCACAGTCGACCGTGACGGCGACGCGGTCGGTCGCGTCATAATCGGCGCCTTTGACGAACGTCACGCCTTCGGCGTAAGGGACGAGGTTCGGGGGGATGCGATCGCGGTTCACGCAGAGCGCGTCGATGCCTTCGGCCAGGAGCATGCGGCAGAGGGCGGTCTGCGATCCGATGCAGTCCCCGTCGGGGCGCATATGGCCTAATACGGCTACTTTCTGCCCTTTGAGACCCTTGACGAGGTCTCGGAGGGCCTCGCCCGCCGCTTGCATGCTGATACCCATGGTTTTGCGGTTTAAGAAACAGGCGTGCCCCGTTGCTGGCAAAGGCAAAAGGCAGGGTTATTACCAACTTCGGGGGAACGCTTGAACCTACCCGCAGTTCGGGCATAGTCCCTGCTAACAACCCCATACGGGCGTTTCGCCCAAACCCACTTTCCATGGATAAGGACAAAAACAACAATTTCACTCCCCGCGCCCGCAAGGTCGTGGAACTGGCCCGGGCGGAAGCTCGCCGGTTCAACCATAACTACGTCGGCACGGAGCACATCCTGCTCGGGCTCATCAAGCTCGGCGAGGGCGTCGCGGTCAACGTCCTCGGTCGCATGGGTCTCGATCTCAAGACGGTGCGTGGCGCCGTCGAGAAGCAGGTCGGTCCTGGTCCCGAGGAAGCCAAGGCTCCTGACACGATTCCGCTCACGCCCCGCGTGCAGAAGGTGATGGCTCACGCCGTCACCGAAGCCCGCGCCCTGGGCCACGCTTACGTAGGCACCGAACATATCCTCCTCGGCCTGCTGAAGGAAGGGGAGGGCGTCGCCGCCCGCGTCCTGCAGCAGCTCGACGTCGACCTGGAGCGCTGCCGCAAGGAGATCCTCGCTGACATCGATCCTTCCGCCGCCGACGAATCCGAGAAGAAGGACGGCGAAACGCCTCCCCCTTCCGAAGAATCTTCCGACGACACCCCTCCGCCTTCGCGCCGCGCTTCTGGCGAAGAAGGCGCCCGCCCCGGCCGTGGCGAACGCCTTTCGTTGCTCAAGACCTTCGGTCGCGATCTCACCGAGCTTGCCAAGGCCGGAGAACTCGACCCGGTCATCGGACGTAAGGAAGAGATCCGTCGTGTGGTGCAGATCCTTTGCCGCCGCACGAAGAACAACCCGGTCCTCATCGGCGAAGCCGGCGTGGGCAAGACCGCCATCGTCGAAGGCCTCGCCCAAGAGATCGCCTCGGGCATCGTCCCGGAGATCCTCCTCGACCGCAAGGTCATCACCCTCGACCTCGCCCTGATGGTCGCCGGCACGAAGTACCGCGGCCAGTTCGAAGAGCGCATCAAGGGCATCATGGATGAGATCAAACGCGCGAAGAACATCATCCTGTTCATCGACGAGATGCATACGATCGTCGGCGCCGGCGCCGCCGAAGGCGCCATGGACGCGTCCAACATCCTCAAGCCGGCCCTTTCCCGTGGCGAAATCCAGTGCGTCGGAGCCACCACGCTTTCCGAATACCGTAAGCACATCGAGAAGGACGCCGCCCTCGAGCGTCGCTTCCAGTCCGTCAAGGTCGACGACCCGACCCCGGAAGACGCCGTCCTGATCCTGCGCGGTATCCGCTCGAAGTACGAGGAGCACCACAAGTGCGAGTACACCGACGCTGCCATCGAGGCCGCCGTCCGCCTCTCGCACCGCTACATCACCGCCCGCCACCTGCCGGACAAGGCCATCGACGTCATGGACGAAGCCGGCGCCCGCGCCCGGATCCGTTCCCTGAACATCCCGGCCGATATCGATACGGTCCAGACCGAGATCGACAAGGTCGTGCAGCAGAAGGAAGACGCCTCCCGCAACCAGAAGTTCGAAGAAGCCGCCAACCTCCGCGACACGGAGAAGAAGCTCCGCGCCAAGCGCGAGAAGATGCTCGAGGACTGGCGCAAGAAGCGCGACGAGAAGCGCATCGTCGTCGGCGAAGACGAGATGCTCCACATCGTGGCCGACTGGACCGGCGTGCCCCTTAATCGTCTGGAGAAGAAGGAGACCAAGAAGCTCCTCGAACTCGAGAAGGACCTGCAGACGGCCGTCATCGGCCAGGACCGCGCCTGCGAAGTCGTCGCCCGCGCCCTTCGTCGCTCCCGCGCCGACCTCAAGGATCCGCGCCGTCCGATCGGCTCCTTCCTCTTCCTCGGCCCCACCGGCGTCGGCAAGACGCTCCTGGCTCGCTCCCTGGCCGAACGCATGTTCGGCGAGAAGGAAGCGGTCATCCAGATCGACATGTCCGAGTACATGGAGAAGTTCACGGTCTCCCGCCTCATCGGCTCGCCTCCCGGCTACGTCGGTCACGACGAAGGTGGCCAGCTCACCGAAGCGGTCCGTCGCAAGCCCTACTCCGTCGTGCTCTTCGACGAAATCGAGAAGGCCCACCCGGATGTCATCCAGCTCCTCCTGCAGGCCCTCGAAGACGGCCGCCTGACCGACTCGCTCGGTCGCGTCGTCGACTTCCGTAACACGATCATCATCCTGACGTCCAACGTCGGGGCCGACGTGCTGCAGCGTAATAACTCGGTCGGATTCGATGTCGGCGTGGATTCCACCCGCGACTACGAGAAGCTCAAGGAGCGCATCATGGACGAGACCAAGCGCGCCTTTAAGCCGGAGTTCCTCAACCGCCTCACCGATATCGTCATCTTCCAGCAGCTCGCGAAGACGCACATGACCAAGATCGTCGACATCGAGGTCGACAAGGTGGCCAAGCGCCTCTTGGACCTCGGCGTGAAGCTCGTGGTCAACGAAGCCGCCCGTGGCTACCTGGTCGACAACGGCTGGGACGAGAAATACGGCGCCCGCCCGCTCCGCCGCGCGGTCGAACGTCTCCTCGAAGACCCGCTGGCCGAGTCCATCCTCCGCGACGACTACAACAAGGACGAGCCGGTCATCGTCTCGGTCGGCGAGAAGGGCCTCGTCTTCACGCAGAAGAAGAGCGGTGCCGACACCGGCGCCTAAGCGATGAACCGCCTGGTCACCGCAGGCCTTCTGGGCGCGATTGCGATCGCGCTGGGGGCCTTCGGTGCTCACGCCCTGAAGGACCGCCTCGCGCTCATCCCGGAAGCCGCGGGCTGGTGGCAGACGGCCACCTTCTATCTGCTGACGCACGCCGTGGCCATAGGTGCCATCGCCGCCCGCTCCGCTTTGCCGGCGCGCCTTTGGGCCCTGGGGTCGGCGATTTTCGCCGGTACGCTTTACGCGATGGCCTTGGGTGCTCCGCGTTGGTTTGGCGCCATCACTCCCATCGGCGGTTCGCTCCTGATCGCAGGATGGTTGGTACTGGCTTGGACTTCCCGCAAGGAATCCTGACTTGCCGAAGCGACGGCCGCCTCTGACCTTGGGGTATGGCTGAGCCTTTCACCTATCATGACGACGGCGGCGACGATCTCGAGCCGGCCGAACGCGAAGTGGCCTGCCGTTATTATCTCGACGCTGGTCCGCAGCATACGGAGTTCGTTACGCAGTTCCTCGGGCCGAGCGAATGCGGCAAGTTCGACGTCCTCTGGGAAGAGTCGGATTGGACGGAAGAGGTGACCGTCGCCGTCGCCTGGATGCCTCGCGGCAAGCTACAGGGGTTCGAACTCTGGCAGGCCCTGGCCTTAGCTTTCTGGAACGTGAAAAAGGAGGGCGAGTATTGGGACAACGCCGATTGCATCGAAATCATCGACCGGCCGGACACCTTGGTCGATGGGGACGCCTTCCGGGCCGTTTTGGCGGCGGTCTGGGCCAAGAATCCGGATGACGAATAGTCCGCGCCCGCTTGCCACCGGGCCGGCCAAGGCTAAGATTCCCTCATGCGATTCCTCGCCTTGGCCCTCACGGTTCTCATGACTTCTTTGCATGCCGAAGACAAAGCCCCCGGATTGCTCGGCGTTCCGGTGAAGGACATCGACGGCAAGGTGACCACGCTCGGCGCCGTCAAAGGCGGCAAGGCTTGGCTGGTGGTCAATGTCGCCAGCCAATGCGGCTACACCCGTCAGTACGCCGGCCTCCAGTCGCTCTATGACAACTTCAAGGCCAAGGGCCTCGTCGTCGTCGGCTTCCCTTGCAATGACTTCGGCGGGCAGGAGCCGGCTTCGGAAAAGGAGATCAAGAAGTTCTGCAAGACGAACTTCAAGGTGACCTTCCCGATGTACGCCAAGGTGGCGATCAAGGGCAACGATGCGCACCCGCTCTTCGAAAAGCTCACCGGCAAGGACGCCGGCCATCCCGGCCCTGTGGGTTGGAATTTCAACAAGTTCCTCATCGGCGCGGACGGTAAGCTGCTCGCCCGTTTCGGTTCTGACGTCGAACCCGACTCCGAAGAGCTCGAGCAGGCCATCGAGAAGGCCCTTCGGTAGCCTAGGCTCAGTAGCCGGTCGGGCGGAATGCCCTCGCTCGCCTACGTGCTTCCTCGACTTCGCCCGGGGTCATCTTGCTTTCGAGCCGTTCTAGTTGCTGATGGGTGCTCAGGTTCAACGCCTTGAGTTCCAGGACTCGCCATTTGAAAGCCTCGACCTTGTCGACCGGGGTGCCGATGCCGTTCTCGCAGTTGTTGGCGAGGTAGGCCATGGCGATTCGGTTCAGGTTCGGGTTCGTGGAGTTGCTGAGCTTCTGGTTGGCCATCGTCAGCAGCCATTTCTGCGCGGTTTCGTACTCTTTCTTGCGTCCGGCAGCCCTCGCGGCCGCATCCATCGCCTGGGTGTTGTTGCGGCTCTTGGCCACAGCGGCCTGGGCGTATAGCAGCGCCTTTTCCAGTTCGAGCGGTTCGGCTTTGTTGACCGACAGGATGCGCTCCGCGTCGTCGATCAGGACGCGCAAAGGCTTGGCCATGATCGCGGGACTGATGGGTTCGGACTTGTCCGTTTTCTTTGCGTTCGGCGTAGGCTTCACCTCTTCCATTGGTGGGCGGTTCGGTTTGTCGACGTTCGGCTCGACGACGATTTCCGTCCGAGGCGGCTTGATTGGCTTATAGTCGTCCGCCCTTCGCCGGGCTTCGACCTGCTGGTCGGCGGTCATCTTCGACTCGGCGCGCCTCTTGGCGGCCGAGCTGCCATCCTGGCCGTATTTAAAGGCGATGAGATACCATTTGTAAGCTTCGATCAGGTCGATCGCCGTGCCGAGGCCCTGCTCGAGCGCGACGCCGGTCCAGAGGTGGGCAAGGGGCTCGTCGCCGTTCTGCGCCGCCTTCAGGTGGAGCTTGAAGCGGTTAGGCAGGTCTTTGGTCTGGCGATAGGTGAGCCCCAGTCCCATCAGGGCGAGCGAGTCGGAGTTCAGGGCTCCGGGGACGAGCTGCTGGGCCGCCTTGGTGAAGTCGAGAGGCAGGGGCGTATCCTGGAAGGGCGCGAAGTGGAGATAGTGCAGGCCGAGTTCGGTCTGGGCTTGGGCTTCGCCTCGGCCGGCTGCCGACTGGAGCGTCTTGACGTATTCGTCCGAGAAGGTGCGACGGGCGTTGGCGATCCGGTCCTTGCGTTCGAAGTAGGCCCGCGGGCCAGGCTTGCCGGTGGCCAGAGAGGTCCGGCGCATCTCCGCGGCCTTCGCCGGGTCCGCTTGGACTTGGGGTGGGTGGCCCTTCTCGTAGATCGTCGAAAGCATCGCCTCGGCTAGGGCGTCTTTCATGGCCTTGGCCTCTGTCAGCAAGGCGAAGGCGTCGTTGAAACGGTCGTCCGGATGAAAGTCTTCGGTCAGGTAGAGTTCGGCGAGGAAAACCTTGTACGCCGGCGACTGGTTGCGCTGACCCGGACGGGCTTCCTTCAGCCAGGATACGGCGTCGCGGTAGTCCTTGGCCGCCGTGGCGTACCCATGTTCCGGATCGAGGAAAAGGTTCGGATAAGGAGCGTCGGGCGTCGACAGCCCTTCGCGGGCGTTAAGCCAGCGCGTGGCCTCTTGCAGGCCGAGGTTCTCTTTCAGGTCGTTCAGGAGCTTGCGGCCCATGAACAGGCGGCTCTCGGCGTGCCCTAGGTCGGCGGCCTTGCGATGCCAGGAGAGCGAGGAGGCTTCGTCGGCCACCGGACGGCGACCGTCGGCGTAAGTGATCGCAAGTTGGAAGCAGGCGTCGGCGTTGCCTTTTTCCGCGACGGCTTTCAGCATGCGCATCGCCTCGGCAAGGTCGCCGTCGGCGGTCGAGGCGACCTTCATCTGGCCGTCCCGGTAGAGGATGGCCAGATGGATCTGGGCCATCTCCGCCAGGCGCTGGTTGCCGGTTTGGGCTGCGACTTTGCGTATCAGGCTCACCCCTGCCTCCATGTCCTTTGGCATACCGTTTCCTTGGGTCAGCTTGGTGCCCAGGGTCCATGCCGCTTCTGCGTAGCCTGTGTTAGCTGCCTCTCGCAGGTAGCCGTTAGCCTTGGTGGCGTCGGCCTGGATGCCTTTGCCGCCGGCGGCATAGAGGCTATGCAGGCGGTAAAGCGCGACCCCGGATTTCTTCGCCGCGGCTTGTTCGTACCACTTCAGCGCCGTGGCCATGCCTCCGAGGTCGGGGTCGTTTTCTTCGGCCATCTGCGCGAGGCTGGCTTGGGCGTTGCCGTTGTTCAGGTTGGCCGCCTTCAGGAAAAGTCGGCTCGCCCCGGCGCGATCCTTCACGAATCCGTAAAGTCCTTCCCTTTGGCATTCGGCGAGGAAGTTGATCGCCGGAGAATAGTCACGCGCGACGGCTTTCCGGAGCCAGTTCGCTCCTTCGGCGTGATTCTTGTCCAACAAGAGCAGCCTGCCCAATTGGAACTGGGCGTCAGTGGAGTCGAGCTCGGCCGCTTCTTGCAGCTTGGCGCGGGCTGACGTGCGGGCGTCCGCCCCGCCGCTTTCCAGCAGCTTCATGGCTTCGTCGGTCAGGCGGCGCGGCCGGGTCTGTTCGGCCGTCTTGCGCGCCAGTTCGATCGCCTTGGCTTGCTCGTCGGCATCCCGGCGGTTCAGCAGCGTCCGTTGCTTCGCGGTCTGGGCCTCGTCGTAGCTTCGCCAGGCGAGCACTCCCGCCCAGATCCCGACGACCGCCAGCAGGCCGAAGAGCCCGCCGCGCACCAGCGTCTGATTGCGGCTCTGGATTCTCAGCTGCCTTTGATGCGCGACGTCTCTTTCCGTGAGCTCTCCGAGGCTCACCCCGAGGATGCCGGCGATGATCTTCAGCTTCATCAGCTGAAGTCTCGCCGCGTAGGCCTTGGCGAGGGCCTCCGCTTCGTCGGTGTCGACGTCCGCTTCAATCAGCGCGTCAAGGTAGGCCGAAGGATCGGTCCACCCGTCGCCGCCATCAGCCGTCCGGAAATCGGCGGCAATCGGCTCCGCTGGCGTGGCGAGCAATTCACCCTCGGCGTCCACATTGAAGCGGGTGGCGGCGGGGAAGCATTCTTGCTCCGCCAGGTCGGCGCGAGCGTGCGGGATGCCTGAGATGATCGCGGCCAACAGGCGATTCGAACGACCTGACATCTTGTAGGTTCGGACGACCTGGTCGACCAGCGGCGACCGGCAAGCCCGAGGCGAGCAGAGTACCACGAGGTTCAGGCTGCGTCCGAGCTTTTCGGCGATTTCTTCCGTGATCATCGCGTCGGGGGTCGCGGCGGAGCCTGTGACGCAGACCGTCAGATGTCCGGAGGGGATTGTTTCTCCTCGCAAGTTGACGCGTCCAGCTAGCTTGGCCGGTATGGGGTAGCTGCCGATTTCCTTGGCCAGCCAGGTGGCCCATGCGTCTGCTTCGGATCGGTCACCCGTCTGGTCGCTCAGGATATGGCACCAGAACTCGCCGGGAGCATCTTGCGGGGTCGTCATTGTCGGCCGTTATCGGTTCAGCGTTGCGGCGTGGCTGGGCTGAAGAGCGTGGCCGCTTGCTGGGCTTCGGTCCGTTGGCTTGGCGTCAGTCGGCTCGCCGCCGCCTTCGCGCGGTTGAGCCCCTGAGTCCTCTGGTCCTGGGTCGCCGTGGGGTTGGTGGAGGCGAGGAGGAGCCACTTGTAGGCGTCGACCGCGTCGGGCTTCACGCCTTTGCCCGCCAGCAGCAGTTCGGCGAGCTGATGCTGGGCCCCCGGATGGCCTTGGTCCGCCGCCTTACGCATCCAGTCGGCGGCCTGCGAGACTTCCTTCGGTTCATCCTCTTCGAGGAGCGCGAGCGCCAGGGCATATTCGGCTTCGGCGAAATATTTGCCTGCCGCGAGGCGGAGCCAGCGGATGGCCTCGGTGCGGTTTGCCTTCAGTCCGCGTCCGTCGCGTAGGGCGATGCCGAGCGCGTACTGGCCTTCTGCCTCGCCGTTCTCGGCGGCCTTGCGGATCCACTTGATGCCTGTCTGCTGGTCGGAAGGGAAGAGGAATAGTCCCAGGGTTCGTTGTGCTTCCGCATCATCTTTTTCGGCCGCCGCCATCAGCCAACGTTGGGCCTGACTACGGTCATCGGGGGACTTGCCCTTCTCGAATTTCTGCAGATGTCTCCGTCCGAGCTCGTACATCGAGGCGACGTGGCCGCCCTCAGCGGCTTTCCGGAGCCACTCCAGCCCCTTGGCTTCCCCGGCCGGCTTACCGAAGCCTTCTCGCTCGGCCCACTTGCCGAAGCTTCCGGCGTTGGCCGTGCCTTGTTCCAATCCGAATAGGTAGAGTTTGGCGACGTCGGCCATGGCTTGGAGGTGGCCTTGGCGGGCCGCTCTTTCCTTCAGGCCAAAAGCGCTGGCGGCGCTGTTGAACTGGGTCAGGCCCTTTGCGAACATGACTCCGAGGTTATATTGGGCGTCCGCGACGCCGGCGTTGGCCGCCTTGTTCAGGAAGTCGAAGGCTTTCTTCAGGTCAACCGGCGCGTCTAGTCCGTCACGATAGGCCACGCCCACGAAGATCTGGGAGGCCGTATTGCCCGTCGTCGCTCGTGCGAGGTGCCAACGGAAAGCCTCGGGCCGCCCTTTGGGGATGGTTGTTTCATCCGCGAAAATCTGGGCGAGTTTCAACGTGGCCACCCGGTCGCCTTTGGCGTCGGCGGCTTGCAGCCAGCGGATGGCCTCAAGGATGTCGACCGAGCCTTCCGAGGGGATGAGGTAGGTGAGGCCGAGTTCGCATAGCGCCGGCACGAAAGCTTGTTCGGCGGAAGCCCGGAACCACTTTCGGGCCGTGACGACGTCCGGCTGCGGGGTCTTCGCCAGGAATGTCTTCGCCAATTCGTGCTGTGCTTCGGGGTGTCCGGCCGTCGCCGCCTCGTCGAGGCTACGCAAGCTTTCGGCCGTCCGTCCGGTGCTTTTCAGGAGGTGGCTGAGTTCCAGATGGGCCAAGCCGATCTTCGCCTCCGCCGCCCGTCTCAGCCAGAGTTCGGCTTGCACGAGGTCGCGGTCGACTCCGCGGGCGTCGCGATAGGCCAGCCCCAGCGAGATCATCGCCGGCGCGTGGCCTTGCCGGGCGGCCTCGCCGAACCAGCGCACCGCTTCCTGGAGGCCGGCGGGGCCACGGTCATTGCCTTGCAGCTGCTGGCCAAGTTCGTTCTGCGCGAGGACGAGTCCTGCCTCCGCCGCGACCCGAAGCGACGCCTCGATCGCCTTGGCCGAGGCCTCAGGCTTGCCGATCATCGACATGGCGAGGCTGTAGGCGCTTTCGGCCTGGGCCTTGCGGGTCTTCTGTTCCTCGCTTTCGCGCTCGGCTTTCTTCTGGATGGCGACCTTGGCCTGAGCTTCGGCTTGCCTTGCGGCGGCCTGGGCGGCCTCGCTTTGCTCGATCGAGAGGTGGATGCCTTTACCGGCGGCGGCGATCAGCATCAGGCCGAAGGCGCCCCAGAGAATGCGTGAACGCAGGCGTGCTTTGCGCAGTTCCGCCTGATGGCGCTGATGATGCTCGGACAGGGTCTCCGGGGGCACTTCGAGGACGTGCGCGACGATGCGCAGGAACTGAGCTTCGCGATGAAGGGCGAAGGCCTCCGCTTCCGCCTCGGCCTCTTCTTCGTCCATGCCCGCGGCTTCCAGTGCGGCCTGATGAGCCGCCGAATCGGTCCACCCTTCCTGGCCGTCATGGGTGCGCAGGTCCACGAGGTTGCGCGGCGACTCGGGCTTGCTCAGGACGTTGCCGCGGTCATCGGTGCGGTGGAGATAGGCGTTAGGGAAGCAACCGTCGGCGGCTAGGCCGGTCTGGTCCGGCGAGCCTGCGATGACCATCCCCAGGATGCGGTCGCCGTCAGTCCCGCGCTTGAATAGGCGGACTTCGTCGTCGACGAAGCGGGAAGCCCGGGCCCGCGGCGAGCAGATCACGACCATGCCGAGGCTGTTTTCCAACGCCCGGAGAATGGGGGTGCTCAGGTCCGCGTCGGCCGGAAGCTCTTCTTCGTCCCGGAACACAGGAAAGATGTTAGCCGGGATCGGTCGCCCTCTAAGGTTAGGTTCGCCGACGAGTCCTGCCGGCACCGGATACTTTTCCAAGCCTTGGTGCAGCCAGGTCGCCCAGCGTCTCCCGTCCTCATGGTTGTCCGCATGTCGATAGCTCACGAAGCATCGATAGGTGGTCGCGGTGATCGCGGTGTCGGGTCGCATGCTTGGGCCACCGTGTTTGTTAACTTTTATATCAAATCCCGAAAGCCAAATGTTGTGCCCCTCGCCTGTTGACAGCCTTTCGCCGCTCCTTAACCGTGGTCTGCCCCAGCGTGGGTCCCCGCACCCATCGCCCCGATGAAGTCCCAGCCCGAATTCGTCCTTGGTTTCGTCGGCCATCGTCGTCTGCCGGACGAAGAAGGGCTTCGCCCTGCCATCCGGGCTTGCCTGGAGAAATATGGCCGGGAGGCGGCCCTCCGCGGCGGACGGCTCAACGCCTATTGCTCGATCTGTTACGGTGCCGACCTTCTCTTCGCCGAGTGCGCCCACGAGCTCGGCATCCCGGTTCACCTCTTGCTGGCCAAGCCTCTGCCGACCCGGCTCGAGGACGTTCCCACCGACGGCATCTCGGAGGACTTCAAGGGCCCAGAAGGCCAGCCTGATCGGGCGGCGGACTGGCGTCGGGCGTTGACGATCATCCGCCGGGCAATGGCAGCCGAAAACGGCGGCTCCTGGCGCGTGGTCAGTCAGGCGTCCGGCGATCCGGGGTGCTATTATGACGCTGGCATCATGCTGGTCGAAGGCAGCGACGCCTTGCTGGCGGTCTGGGATGGGGCGCCCGCTCGCGGGGTCGGTGGTACGGGGGATTCCTGCGCCTTCGCCCATGCCACCGCCAAGCCGGTGTTCGTGCTTTCACCTCTTCCCGCCGAGGCGGCCGCGCAAGCGCTCGGGCTCCAGCCCGCTTTCCACTCCGTCCATCAGGTCTCGACGATCCAGCTCCTGACCCGGCGGAAAGAACTGGAGACATCCCAGGATCTCTTCACCCGTCTCGACACCGAAGCCTTCTCCATCGGGACCGCTTTCCGCGAGCGGCTCAGTCGTTCGACGAAATTCTTCTTTTATGCGACGCTGCTGGGCGCGGCGACGAGCACGATTCCTTGGATGATGCCCCTGCTGGTCGTCATCGTGATCGCAAAGGTCGGTTTCACGGGGGCGGCTTGGTTCATCCAGCGTGGCAATCGACGCGATCGCGCGCAGGCCCGCTGGCTGGAGCTGCGTTTCGCCTCGGAAGTCGCACGTGGTCTTCGCGCGGCACGCGACTTCACCGATCCGTTGCACCTGCCGATCGGCCGGCACCGTCCGGAGTGGGCTTTGTTCGCGCGGACGCTGGCGCTGGAAATCCGCCGGGAGCATCCTCCGCGCGACTGGCAGGTCGGTCGTGACGAATATGTCGTCGAGCACCTGGAGTCCCAGGCGAAGTATTTCAAATCCCGTCAGGCATCCGCGACCGAAGAGTGCCGTCGGCTGCGCAAGCTCGGCAGCTTCGCCGCGCAGATGTCGCCGTGCATCGTGGTCGCCGCCCTTTTGCACATGGGCGTGCAACGCCTGCCGATGGGTCAGTGGGAGTTCCTCCGTGACAATCGCGTCCTCTTCAACCACGTCCTCGATTTCCTTTCCCTCAGCATCCCGCTGACCGCCGGTTACCTTAGTTCGATGCGCCAAGGCAGCAGTGCCAATCGCCGCAGCCTGCATTACGGCGACCTGGCCGATCGTTTGGCCGGGCTAGCCTTGCGGATCCGGATGATCCGCACGGAGGCTTACGCTCGCGAACTGATCGGCGAATCCGAGGCCATCCTCACGGAAGAGCAACTCGAGTGGCGTTTGCGCGAAAGCGAAGGAGCGGCCTGAGCCGGGCCTCGCGTCGCCTTTGACTTCCGCTTAGGTCCGTCTAGGAAGGTGTCACCCTCATGTGCCGCTTCTGCGCTGGTCTTCTCTTCAGCCTTTCGTCGCTGGTCGCGGCGGAGTCTTATGACGTCTGTGTCTATGGCGGCAACGCAAGCGGCGTGATGGCGGCCTGCGCCGCCGCCAAGGAGGGGGCCAAGGTGATCGTGGTCGAGCCGAGCCGATGGCTGGGAGGCATGACCGGCGGCGGCCTCATGCACATCGATTGGGGTAGGGAAGAGGCCGTCAGCGGCTCGACGCGTCCAATCCTGAAGAAGGATTACAAGGATGCCCAGTACCGCACGGTCTTCGCCGAGATGCTCCGATCCATCGGCGTCACGGTGCTCTTCGAGCATCGGGTCAGCGCGGTCGAGAAGTCTGCGGGTATCATTCGTGCCATCAGTTTGGACCTGGCGCCTTTCGATGAAACCGGTTGCCCGCCCGCGGCGCCCACGAAAGCCGGCGCCCGCACGATTGCGGCGAAGGTCTTCATCGATTGCTCCTATGAAGGCGACCTGATGGCGCGGGCAGGCGTCGCCTACGCCTATGGTCGCGAGGCGAAGGCGACTTACGACGAGAGCCTGGCCGGCGCGCAGCCACCGATGTCGGTCTATGCGATTGATCCTTACGTGAAGGCCGGCGATCCGCAGAGCGGTCTTTTGCCGGGCCTCCAGTCGACCCCCGTCGCTCAGGTCGGTGAGGCGGATAAGCTCACGATGGGCTACGGCTTCCGCTGGCGCTTCGTCTTCAAAGGCGAGAGCCTGCCGATCGAGCCGCCGCCGAACTATGACCCGAAGCAGTTCGAACTCTATCGAAGAGCGTTCCAGCAGGGCGTGGACATCCTTTCCGGACGCGTGATGCGCGGCAAGGTCGACGGCTGGGAGGTGAGCGGCGGGCGCGTCTATTCCGGCGGGGCCGGGAACCTCGCACGCGCGCTGTTCGCGCCGACGAACTACGGCCACAATGCCAGCTACCCAGACGGCGATTACGCGACCCGCGCCCGGATCTGGAAGGAGCAGCAGGATTTCGTCCGCGGCATGACGCACTTCCTGCGTACCGACCCGTCGGTCCCCGCGAAACAGAAGGAGATCGCCCTCAGTGCCGGCCTGGAGAAAGGCGCGTTCGACGACACCAAGGGATACCCGCATCAGCTTTATGTGCGCGAGGCTCGTCGCATGGTCTCGGATTACGTCGTAACCCAGAAGGATATGGAAGGGCGGACCAATCCCGTTGATTCGGTCGGCCTGGCTTCTTACGGCGTCGACGAATGGCCCTACGCCACCGTCGCCCTCGACGGCAAGGTCGCGCTCATGGGCGGATACTATTCCATGCTTTATCTCGAGGAAGAAAACCGCGGCATCTACCGGATTCCCTATCGTTCGATCGTCCCGAAGAAGAATCAATGCACCAATCTCATCGTGCCTGTCTGCGTTTCTGCTAGCCACATCGCCATGACCTCCATCCGCATGGAGCCCGTCTGGATGATTCTTGGCGAGTCGGCCGGTGTAGCGGCGTCGATGGCCGTGAAGTCGGGCTCATCCGTCCAGGATGTGCCTTACGCCGAGCTTTATCCCAAGCTCCGGGCGCTGGCCCAGAAGGTCGACCTCCCGAAGAAGAAAGAGCCTAAGGCGAAGTAGGCCCGGCGATGAGCAGGTCCGCGACGACCTTCCCGCCGACGAGGTGCTCGGTGATGATGCGATCGAGGTTCTCCGGCGTGCATCGGCCATACCAGACACCTTCGGGGTAGACCACGGCGACGGGCCCGGCGACGCAGACGCGCAGGCAGTCGGCCTTCGTGCGCTGGATGCCGCCTCTCTCCGAGAGCCCCAGCTGCTTCAGCCGGACCTTCAGGTGCTCCCAGGATCTCATCGCGAGTTCGCCGCCGCAGCAGGCCTGCTCGGTCGACTTCACGCAGAGGAAGATATGCCGCTTCGTGGCGTCCAGCCCGAGGGTTCGAATGGTTTCCGGAAGGTCCATGTCCTACTTCAGCTTGGCCAAGGCCCGTCTGGTTTCCGGATCCTTGCTGGCGAGCGCCTGATTTTTCCAGGCGGCGGCTTGGATCGCGTCCTTGGCGATCCCCGGCTTGTCGCCGAGCCCGTACCAGCTGGCCAGGTTGACCTGCGCGAGCCCGTCGCCTTGCGCGGCCGCCTTGATGGTCCACTCGAGTCCGTCTCGGGCGTCGTATTTCTCGGTCGGCTTGCGCGGATTCACCAGACGTTCGCCGAGCTTACGCTGGGCGACGGCGTCCCCGAGTTTGGCGTTGTCGGAATATCGCTTGATGGCCTCGACGTAATCGTAGGCGGGCAGGTCCGGGTCGCCGCAGAGGTCCCCGATCGCGTTGCGGGCGGTGCGGAACTCCGCCCTTGTGCCTCCGTTGCGCTGATCGGCGAAGCGTCGGTACCACTTGGCCGCTTCGGCCGAATCAGGCGG
>CAIXQT010000004.1 GCA_903921665.1 uncultured Opitutia bacterium | reverse complement strand
TCCACGCGTCACGCTTGCGGGCCAAGCACGGCCCGGCCTATGCTCCGCCATGGCCAAGAAACCGCCCGCGCCTCGGCGCACTCCCGTCAAGGAAGCCCACCACGTCCTGCAGGACGCGCTGCTCAAGGCAGACCAGGGCGGCGCCAAGGACGGCCAGCTCGGCAAGCACTCCGCCATCGCGAAGTCGCTCGGCGTCTCGCCCTCGATGCTTTACAAATGGCGCGAGCCCGCCGCGCAAGGCAGCGGCCAACCCAACCCGCTGCATCGCACCGCGCTGCTGGTGGACCTCACCGGCGATACCCGCATCGTCGACTGGCTCGCCCAACGGGCCGGCGGGCAATTCCACCCCATCGAGAACGAGACCACGACCGCTAACCTCGACAAGGCCGCCAACGCGCTCGTCCGAGAGTTCGGCCTGCTCATCGCCGACGTCGCCGACGCGATCGAAGACCACCGGGTCACCGCCGACGAGACGCAGGAGCTGCGGGAAAAGTGGAACGGCATCCGCAAGCGCGCCGAAGCCTTCGTCCGCCGGTGCGAAAAGGGTGATTTCAGCCCCAAGGGTTGAGCGATTTCGCTTCCCCGGACGCCGCGAAAAGGTAACCAGAAGCCATGGCCGAATTCACGATCCGCCCCTACGGCGACCCGGTCCTCCGGGCCAAGGGCGACCCCGTGAAGGAGTTCGGCCCGGCGCTCCGCTCGCTCGGTGACGCCATGCTCAGCGCGATGAAGACGGCCAAGGGCATCGGCCTGGCCGCGCCGCAAGTCGGCCTCTCCCTGCAGCTCTTCGTCATGAACGTGCACGACGAAGACTTCCTCCCGGTGCTCGACGGCAAGGCCCGTTCGCCGGAAGAGATCATGCCGATGCTCCTGGCCAACGCGACGGTGACCGTGCCAGCCGGCGAACCCGAGACCTACACCGAAGGCTGCCTTTCCTTTCCCGGCATCACGGGCGACGTCGAACGCGTCGAACGCGCGATCGTCCGCTACCGGGACGCCGACGGCGCCCCGCATGTCCTCGAATGCGCGGGCCTGCTCGCCCGTTGCGTCCAACACGAGCACGACCATTGCCAGGGCGTGCTGTTCATCGACCGCATGACCCGTCCGCATCAGCTGCTGACGGCGGCCAAGGTGAAGAAACTCAAGCGGGCGACGACGGCGGAGCTGAAGGCCGCCCGCAAGAAGGCCTGATCACTTCGCCGCGGCGGGAGCTCCGACCTTCAAGGTCAGCTGACCCACTTCGACGCCTTCGGCGCCGTTCGGGATGCTCGTGACCTGGAAAGCGGTGACGCCGGCGGGCGCCGTGACGGCGACGGCGCGCCACTTCGCGCGCACGCCTTCGGTGCCGGCAGGTCCGCCGCCGGCGACGATCACGACGTAAGGCGCGGCGGCGACGCCGAGCTTCGTCTGCGTGACGGAAAGATGGGCGAGCAAGGCGGAGCCGACCGGATGGCTGGCACGGTCGAAACCGAGCACCCATTCGCCGCTTTCGGCCAGACGAGGAAGGAAGCTGCGATCGTCGCGCAAGGAGACCTCGCACACGCCAGCGGGCGCCGTGAGCGCGCCGACTTCGGTGTAGGCGACCTCGGAGCCGACAAGGCGCATGGTGAAGGCGTCGGCAAGTCGCAGGAAGAACAGGCCGCGATTACCGTCGGCGGACAGAGCGTAGTACTCCGCCCAGAGGATGGCGACCTGCTTGGGCGCGGTCGGGGGTTTCAGGCCCTTGCCCAAGGTGGCGACCGCCGGTGCGGCCGCCGGAACGTAAGCGTAGCCATCGGCCGGCGTGGGCGCGAGGAGTCCGTCATCGCCCTTGGACCAGGCGTTTCGGATGGCGGCGGTGATCTCCGGGGGATGGGAGAGCTTGCCGTCGCCAAGCAGGCTGATCGCGCCCAAGAGGTGCACCTTGGTGAAACCGGTGTCGCGCGCCTGCTTCTGCAAGCGGCCGACGGCGGGCGTCACGGCGCCGCTCCAAGCGAGCGGAGCCAGCTCGACTGAGAAATTGATCGGCTTGGTCTTTTCAGCCGCCCGCAAAGCGGCGGCCGCGCGCAGGCGCGTCAGCGAGGGCAACGCCTGCTGGATCTGCGCATTGCCTTCGTCGATCATCTTCTGGGCGCGGGCCTTGACCTGCTCCGGCGTCTCGGAGAGTCCGCCGAACTTCGGAGTGCTCACCGCTGCGGCAGCGCCTCCGCTCGTCTTAAGGATGCTCTGCCCGACCTTGGCGCGGTTCTCGCCGGCGACATTGATGCGCATCGAACTGTTCCATTCGACGAGCTCGTTGGGCTTAAGGTAACGCACGACCTCCGCGTCCGGCACCGGCGGAGGCGGAGCGACCTCGCCGGCGGCGATCAGCATCAGGGAGGCAAGGAAGGCGTTCATGCTGGAAAGGTTCAGGACTCGTCGAACTTGCGGGCAAAGAGGGCCTCCATCTCGCCAAGCAAAGCCGCCCCGTCCTTGCCGCGGACGGAGAAGCGGAGTTTCGAGCCCTGGCCGGCCGCCAGCATCATGAGACCCATGATGCTCTTGCCGTTCACGGACTCCTCGTCCTTGGAAACGGTGATCTCGATGTCCGGGTAGCGGTTGGCCAGACGTACGATCTGGGCCGCCGGGCGGGTGTGGATGCCCATCCGGTTCTGGACGGTGAATTCGCGGGCCAAAGCCTCGTGGGTTTCTTCCATATAAGGGGTCGAGTCCTGAGACTGGCACAGGATAGAGGAAAAGGGAGGGTGGCTGCAAGGCGGGTCAAGGCAAATTGAGGCCAAGGGAGGGGACGCTTGACCTTCCCCGCCAGACCTCTCCAATCAATCCAAACGAACTACCGTGGCCAAGCCCGCTGTCCTTACCCACCCGGAATCCCTGAAGCGCCCCGCCGGCCCTTCGGAATACGCCAAAGATCCGGTCAACGCGTCCATGACAAAGGCCGAGAAGATCGCCCTTTACACCAAAATGGCTCGTATCCGCCATTTCGAGCAGCGCTGCATCCGCATCTACCAGCAGGGCAAGATCGGCGGCTTCCTTCACCTTTACGTCGGCCAGGAGGCCGTCGCCGCCGGGACGATCTCCCTCCTAGGTAAAAACGACCATATTATCACGGGGTATCGCGACCACGGCCACGGCCTGATGGTCGGCATGGGCATGAACGAGTGCATGGCCGAACTGACCGGCCGCGTCACCGGCTGCTCCCAAGGTAAGGGCGGCTCGATGCATTACTTCGCCCCCGACAAGAACTACTGGGGCGGCCACGGTATCGTCGGCGGCCAGGCTCCCCTCGGCACCGGTCTCGCCTATGCCGTCAAGTACATGGGCCTCAAGGGCAGCTGCCTCGCCTATATGGGCGACGGCGCCGTCAACCAAGGCGCGGTCCATGAGGCCTACAACCTGGCCTCCCTTTGGGACCTCCCGATGATCTTCGTCGTCGAGAACAACGGCTACTCGATGGGCACCTCCCAGGAGCGCTCGACCGCCCACCCGGGCTGCCTCGCGAAGCGCGCCGAAGGCTATAACATGGCCTGGGACGTCATCAACGGACACGACGTCTACGAAGTCCGCGCCAAGACGGCCCTCGCCCTCAAGCGAGCCCACGAAGAATCCAAGCCGACCGTGCTCGAGATCTTCACCTACCGCTACTTCGGCCACTCGATGGCCGACCCGGACAAGACCTACCGCGACAAAGAAGAGATCAAGGAGTACCGCGACAAGAAGGACCCCGTCCTCGCCTTCGAGCAGGAGCTCCTCCGCGAGAAAGTCCTGACCCCCGAACTTTCCCTGAAGATCAACGAGGAAGCGATGGCCGAGGCCGACAAGGCCGCCGTCTTCGCCGACGAATCGCCAGATCCCACCGTCGCCGACATCACCAAGCACATCTACTGGGAAGAGGACAACCGCGGGCCCGATACCACGAGCCGCGGCACCATCATCTTCGAATAACCCTTCTTCGCACACACTGTCATGGCCGTCATTTCCTACCGCGAGGCGCTCCGCGCCGCGATGCGCGAAGAACTCAAGCGCGACGACAAGGTCGTCATCATGGGCGAAGAAGTCGCCCAGTTCAACGGCGCCTATAAGGTCACCGAAGGCCTCCTCAAGGAGTTCGGCCCGAAGCGCATCGTCGACACCCCGATCTCCGAAGCCGGCTTCATCGGCCTCGGCATCGGCGCCTCGATGCTCGGCATCCGTCCGGTGATGGAACTGATGTTCTGGTCCTTCTCGTACGTCGCGTTCGACCAGATCGTGAACAACGCCGGCAACATCCGCTACATGTCCGGCGGCCTCATCAACTGCCCGATCGTCATCCGCGGTCCGGCCAACGGCGGCACCAACGTCGGCGCCACCCACTCCCATACGCCCGAGGCCATCCTCGCCTCCCACCCCGGCATCAAGGTCGTCTGCCCGGCCACCCCGTACGACGCCAAGGGCCTCCTCAAGGCCGCCATCCGCGACAACGACCCGGTGTACGTGATGGAGAACACCATCCTTTATAACGATAAGGGCGAAGTGCCGGACGAAGACTATATCGTCCCGCTCGGCGTCGCAGACGTGAAGCGCGTCGGCACGGACCTCACGATCGTCGCCCACGGCCGCGCCGTGATCACGAGCCTCAAGGCCGCCGAGATCCTCGAGCAGGAACACGGCGTCAGCGTCGAAGTCGTCGACCTCCGCTCCATCCGCCCCCTCGACGAGGAGACCATCCTCGCCTCCGTCCGCAAGACGCACCGCGCCTTGCTGGTCGAAGAGAACAAGCCTTTCTGCGGCGTCGACGCCCAGGTGGCCTACCTCATCCAGTCGCGGGCGTTCGACGAGCTCGACGCCCCGATCCACCGCGTGTCGTCCATCGACGCTCCGCAGATCTACTGCAAGCGCATGGAAGACCAGCAGCTCCCCGACGTGAACCGCGTCGTCCGCGAAGCCCTCAAGGTCCTCGCCTAATCCCCCACTCTCTCATCCGATGGCTGAAATTATCGATATGCCGAAGCTCTCCGACACGATGTCGGTGGGGACTTTGGTCAAATGGAACATCAAGGAAGGCCAGGTAGTGGCTTTCGGCGACATCCTGGCCGAAGTCGAAACCGACAAGGCGACGATGGAGCTTTCCTGCACGGTGCCGGGCACGATCCTCAAGATCTACGCCCCGGCCGGCACGCAGCTGCCCGTCGGCGCTCCGATCTGCGCCATCGGCAAGAAGGGCGAATCCGCCCCGGAGCCTTCCGCCGCCCCGGCCCCCAAGGCTCCTAAGACCGCCGTCCCCGCGATTCCCGAGAAGGCCGAAGTGAGCTGCGTGCCCGCCGCTCCTGCTTCCTCCGGCGCCGTGACGCCTCAGTCCGACGCTTCCCGCGCCAAGGCTTCGCCTTACGCGAAGCGCATGGCTGAAAAAGCCGCGCTCAACGTCGCCGCCCTCGCCGGCACCGGCCCCGGTGGCCGCGTCGTCGGTCGCGATGTCGCCGCCGCCGCTTCGGCTCCGGCCGCCGCCGCTCCTTCCGGCCCGATCAACGTCGCGGTCGCTCCGCCCGCCGACGGCAAGGGCATCCAGCCTGACGCCGACGTCCCCGTGGGCGGCATGCGCCAGACGATCGCCCGCCGACTCCTCGAGTCCAAGATCACCGTCCCGCACTTCTACCTCGAAGTGGAAGTCGACGCCGCCCCGCTCATGGCGATGCGCGAATCGCTCAACAAGCGCCTCGCCGAAACCGGCGCCGACGCGATCAAGCTCTCGGTCAACGATTTCATCCTGAAGGCCTCCGCCGAGGCCCTCCGCCGCGTCCCCGCGGTCAACGCCTCCTGGGCCGGCACGAGCATCCGCACCCACGGCGCGGTGCACCTCTCCTTCGGCGTCGCCCTCGAAGACGGCCTGGTCACCCCGGTCATCCGCGACGCGCACGCCAAGACGCT
>CAIXQT010000003.1 GCA_903921665.1 uncultured Opitutia bacterium | reverse complement strand
TGCGGCCTGGCGTTCTCGGCTTTGCTGATGGCCCAGCAGAGTTCGGTGTTCTTCGGGATCATGAGCTGGACTTACACGCCGATGGTCAACATCCGCGCGCAGGTCTGGGTCAGCGACCCGATGGTCGAGCAGGTCAACGATGCCAAGCCGCTCCGGGACACCGACCTCGGCCGCGTCCGCTCCGTCGACGGCGTCGCCTGGGCCGCTCCGCTCCACACCTCCTTCGTCCAGGCGCGAATGCAGGACGGTAACTTCAAGCTGATCACGCTCGTCGGCATCGACGCCGACACGTTCGCGGGCGCGCCCGCCGTCCTCACGCAGGGTCGCATCGAAGACCTGCGCCTGCCTGATACGGTGATCGTCGACGAATGGGGCGCCTCGCTGATGGGCCGCATGACCGTCGGTCCCGACGGCAAGCCGCGCTCCACGCCGCTCAAGGTCGGCGACACCTTCGAGATCAACGACATCCAGGCCCGCATCGTCGGCATCTGTAAGGTGAAGCGCGCGTTCACCGGCGGTCCTTTCGTCTACACCACCTACGATCGCGCCAAGGGCTATACCCTCGGCGCACGGCGTACCCTCAGCTTCATGCTCGTCGAGCCGCAGAAGGGCGTGACCCCTGCCGAGCTCTGCGGTCGCATCGAGCGCGATACCGGCCTCAAGGCCTGGACGTCCGACACGGTGATCTGGAGCTGGGGCGAGCGCAGCCTCGCGCGTAACACGTTCTGGTGGTTCTGGACCAACACCGGCATCCCGTTCTCCTTCGGCACCGCGGTGCTGCTCGGCCTGTTCGTCGGCATCGCGATCTCGGGCCAGACGTTCTACTCGTTCGTGCTCGAGAACCTGAAATATTTCGCGGCCATCAAGGCGATGGGCGCCGGCATGGGCGTGATCGCCCGCATGTTGTTCGTGCAGGCCTTCACCGCCGGGCTCATCGGCTTCGGACTCGGCGCCGGCATGGCGCAGGCGATCGGCCGCGCGATGATCGAGAAGGGCATGCCGCCCTTCGTGATGTATCCGCAGATCCTCTGGGCCACGTTCGCCCTCGTGCTGGGCATCAGCTTCGTGTCCGCCATCATCGGTATCATCAAGGTGTCTCGCGTCGACGCCGCCTCTGTCTTCCGCGGATGAGCCACCAAGCCCACACCGTCGCCGTCCGCGCCTCCGGCGTCGACATGTTCTTCGGGACCCCGGAGAACCAGGTCATCGCCCTCAAGCAGGCCGACTTCGAAGCGCGTCGCGGCGAGCTCATCATGCTCGTGGGGCCGTCCGGTTGCGGGAAGACGACGCTCCTCTCGGTCATCGCGGGCACCCTCACGCCGCAAGCCGGCACGGTCGAAGTCTTCGGCCAGCGCCTGGATGGCCTCGGCCAGGAGGAACTCACTACGTTCCGCCGCAAGAACCTCGGCTTCGTCTTCCAGTCCTTCAACCTCATCCCGACGCTCACGGTCGTGGAGAACGTGATGGTGCCCCTCTTGATCCAGGGCCGGCCTTACGATGAAGCCCACGCCCGCGCGCTGGCGATCATCGAAAAGGTCGGCCTCAAGGGCCGCGAAGAGGGCCGCCCTAACGCGCTCTCCGGCGGCCAGCAGCAGCGCGTCGCCATCGCGCGCGCCCTCGTCCACGAACCGCCGCTGCTCATCTGCGACGAGCCGACCTCGGCCCTCGATAAGGATACCGGTGCCCAGATCATGCAGATGGTGCGCGACCTCTCCCGCTCGCCCGAGCGCTGCGTGGTCGTCGTGACGCATGACCATCGCATCTTCCGTTTCGCCGACCGCATCGCGGAGATGGAAGACGGCCGCATCAGCCGCGTGGTCGACGACCCCAAGCTCCTCGACACCACCCACCTCTGATCCTCCTTATGTTCAAGAAACGCATCCTGCTCTTCGCCCTCGCCCTTGCCGGCGCCGGCGCCGCCCTGCAGCTCACCCGCGGCACGGCCAACGAGACGCCGATCAAGCCGCCGCCCTATGAGCCCGCCATCCGCGACAAGGATGGACTCATCGCCGCCGCCGGACTCATCGAGGCCGCCGCCGAGAACACGCTGCTCGGTTCGCCCACGTCGGGTACGGTCGCCAAGGTCCATGTGAAAGTCTGGGACAAGGTGAAGGCCGGCGATCCGATCCTCACCCTCGACGAGCGCGACCTGCGTGCCCAGCACGCCGTGCAGAAGGCCGCGGTCTCCGCCGCCGAAGCCACGGCCGAGCGCGCCGAAGACGCCGCCCGTCGCTGGACCGGCATCAAGGACAGCGGGGCCGTCTCCGCTTCCGAACTGCTTTCTTATCAGATGGCCGCGAAGGAGGCGAAGGCGAAGCTCGCGCTCGCCAAGGCTCAGCTCGACCAGACGGCGGTCCTTCTCGACCGTCTCGTGCTGCGTTCGCCGATCTCCGCCACCGTGCTCCAGGTGGGCGTACGCGTCGGCGAATTCGTGGCCGCTGGCGCCAAGGCCCCGGTCGTGCTCGGCGATATCTCCACCCTTCAGATCCGTTGCGACATCGACGAACAGCTGGCCACGCGCATGCGCGACGGATTGCCCGCCAAGGGCTACCTGAAAGGCGAGAGTTCCCTCGCCGGCGGCAAGGACCGTTCCATCGCGCTGAAGTTCGTCCGCATCGAGCCGTTCGTCATCCCGAAGACTTCCCTCACCGGCGCGAGCGTCGAACGCGTCGACACCCGCGTGCTGCAGGTGATCTACTCGTTCGACCGTCCGGAGGGCCGGGCGCTCTTCGTCGGCCAGCAGATGGACGTCTATATCGACGCCTCCCAAAATGCTCCGGGTAAATAAGACCTTCCTGCTCGCGGCGCTGGTCCTCGCGGGTTGCGCGCACGATCCGATGGCGAAGCCGAAAGGCCCCGCCACGCCCGCGGCGTTCTCCCAAGGCGGCGTCGTCGCTGGCGCAAAGTGGGCCGAGGCTTTCGGCGATCCTGCCTTGCTCGAGCTGATTTCCCGGGCACGCCAGCAGAGCCCCGACCTCGTCATCGCCCGCGCGCGCCAGCGCGAAGCGGTCGCCTTGCTCGTCGCCGCCTCCGCCGGCGATCAGCCCGCGGTCTCCGTCGGCGCCGGCCTCGAATCTTCCCGTATCTCGCTCGAGACCGGCCGCGTGCCGCTCGGCGTCGGTATCCCGCGTCGCACCGACGTCGGCGCGGTCGGCGTGAAGGCCTCCTGGGAACTCGATCTCTGGGGCCGCGAAGCCGCGAAGTCGCAGGCGGCTTCCGCCGATGCGCGCGCGGCGAAGTTCACCGCCGAACAGGCGGACCTCGCGCTCTCCGCCGAAGTCGCGCGCCTCTGGTTCGCCGTCCGCGGCGCCCGTGAGCAGCTTGCCTACCTCGAGACCGAATTTGCCACGCGATATCGCGAGATGGAAATCATCGAGCAGACCGTCGCCGCCGGCCTTCTGGATTCCGATCCGCTCTCATCCGCCCGCCTCGCCGCCGCGCAGGCCAAGGTCGATGAAGGCCTCGGCCGCCGCCGTCTCGCCGCCGCGGAGAACGCGCTGCGTGCGCTCATCGGTTCTACGCCGGGCGAGAAGCTTCCTGAGGCGAAAGGCGCTGCCGCAATGCCGGCTTTTGGTGCCGGCATCCCCTCGGAGCTCCTGCTTCGTCGTCCCGATCTCGCCGCCGCCGCCGCGCGGATCGACGCTGCTCTCTCGCGCGAAGGCGCCGCTATCGCCGACTTCTATCCTTCCGTCACGCTCAACGGCCAGGCCGGCTGGCAGGCCGATCCGGCCTCTCGTATCGGCCGCGGCTCGTCCAGCTTCTGGTCGCTCACGCCTTCGGTCGATCTCCCCATCTTCGATGCCGGGTTGCGCAAGGCGAACCTCGAGGTCGCCCGTGCGCGTATCGACGGCTCTGGCGCCGAATGGACGAAAGCCGTGCTCGGCGCCTTCCGCGAAGTCGAGGATGCGCTCGCCGATCTCCGTGAGCTCGCCTTGCAGGAAGAGCTGACCGCCCGCGTGCTCGCCGCGGTACGCTCCCGTCTCGCCAACGCCGAAGCCCGCCGCAAGGCCGGCCTCGCCAATGAGAACGACCTCACGGCCGCCCGGCGCGACGTAGCCCTGGCTGCGCGTACGCTTTCGATGGTCGTCTGGGAACGTCGGCAGGTCGCGGTGCGGCTCGCCGCGGCGACCGGCGGCGGTTGGTCCGAGAAGTGATCGCGCCAAAGAAGAAGGGCGTCCTTGCGGACGCCCTTCCTGTTTCCGTCGAGGCGCTCAGGCCTTGATCTGCGGGCGCTTGGGATCCGGCCAGTCGATGTGGAAGAACTCGCCGCGGGGCTTGTCCTTGCGCTCGTAGGTGTGGGCGCCGAAGTAGTCGCGCTGACCCTGGAGCAGGTTCTGCGGGAGGTCTTCGGTGCGGTACGAGTCGAAGTACGAGAGCGCCGAACCGAGGGTCGGTACGGGGATGCCGTGCTTCACCGCGAGGGCGATGACCTTGCGCCAGTTCTTCTGGGCCTTCTTGACGGTCTTCTTGAAGTACGGGTCGAGGAGCAGGTTATCCAGCGAGCGCTTCTTGGCGAAGGCTTCGGTGATCTTCTGGAGGAAGCTCGCGCGGATGATGCAACCGCCGCGCCAGATCTGGGCGATCTCGCCGAAGTTGAGCTTCCACTTATATTCGTTCTGCGCTTCACGCATGAGCTGGAAGCCTTGGGCGTAGGAGCAGATCTTGGAGCAGTAGAGGGCGTCGCGGATCTGTTCGATGATCTTGGCCTTGTCCGGGTTCGTCATCGCGCGCTTCGGGCCGCGGAGGACCTTGGCGGCTTTGACGCGCTCATCCTTCACGGCGGAGAGGCAGCGGGCGAAGACGGCTTCGGCGATGGTCGGGGCGGCGACACCCATGTCGAGGGCGTTGGCGCTCGTCCACTTGCCCGTGCCCTTCTGGCCGGCGGTGTCGAGGATGACGTCGACGAGGGGGACGCCGGTCTCGGGGTCCTTCTGCTTGAGCACCTTGGCGGTGATCTCGATGAGGAAGGAATTCAGGTCGCCCTTGTTCCATTCTTCGAAGGTGGTGCCGATCTCGTCGGGGGTCATGCCGAGGAGGCCGCGCATGAGGTCGTAGGCTTCGCAGATCATCTGCATGTCGCCGTACTCGATGCCGTTGTGGACCATCTTGACGTA
>CAIXQT010000002.1 GCA_903921665.1 uncultured Opitutia bacterium | reverse complement strand
CACAGGCCGCAGGCCGATTTGCACTTTTGCACCTTAGGACAGCACGTGGTGCTGTCCCTACCTCGGCTTACGCGACCAACGCCTTGACGACTTTGGTCGGGAGCACGCCGGTGAGTTTCTGATCTAGGCCCTGATACTTGTAGGTGAAGCGTTCGTGGTCGTAGCCGAGCAGGTGTAGCACCGTCGCGTGGAAGTCGTTGATCGGGAGCGGATCCTTGACGATGTTGTAGCTGAACTCGTCGGTCTCGCCGTAGATCTGACCGCCCTTGGCACCGCCGCCGGCCATCCACATCGAGAAGCAGCGCGGGTGGTGGTCGCGGCCGTAGTTCTCCTTGGTGAGTCCGCCTTGGCTGTAGATCGTGCGGCCGAACTCGCCGCCCCAGACGATGAGCGTGTCGTCGAACATCCCGCGCTGCTTGAGATCCTCGATGAGGGCGTGGCAGGGCTGGTCGATATCCTTGCACTGGCTCTGCATGCGGCCAGTGAGGTTGGAGTGGTGGTCCCAGTTGTTGTGGTAGATCTGGACGAAGCGCACGCCGCGTTCGACGAGACGGCGGGCCATCAGCACGCTGTTGGCGAAGCTGCCGCGTTTGCGGGCTTCCTCGCCATAGAGCTTGAAGATGTGTTCCGGTTCCTTGGCGAGGTCGGTCAGTTCGGGCACCGAAGCCTGCATGCGGAAGGCCATCTCATACTGCTTGATGCGGGTATGGGTCTCAGGGTCGCCCACCGTCTCGTAATTGAGGCGGTTGAGCTGGTTGATGCCGTCGATGGTCTGCTTGCGCAGGTCGTCGGGCACGCCGGGCGGGTTGTTGATGAACAAGATCGGGTCGCCCTTGCTGCGGAACGAGACGCCAGCGTGTTCGCCCGGCAGGTAGCCACTGGACCACAGACGGCTCGAAATCGCCTGTTCTTGGTCGCGGTTGGTCGGGGTCGCGATGAGCACCACGAAGTTGGGCAGATTGTCGTTCTCGGAGCCGAGGCCGTAGGAGGCCCAGGAACCAAGGCAGGGACGGCCGGTGATCTGGTTGCCGGTCTGCATGGCGCAGATGGCGGGCTCGTGGTTGATCGCCTCGGTGTTAAGGGAGCGCATCCAGCAGATTTCGTCGGCATGCTTGCCGAGATTGGGCAGCAGGTCCGAGTTCAGCCACATCCCGCACTGGCCATGCTGGCTGAAGTTGAACTTCGAAGGCGCGATGGGGAAGCGGGTCTGGCCGCTGGTCATCGTCGTGAGACGCTGACCATTGCGGATGCTCGCGGGCAGGTCCTTGTCATACATCTCCTTCATCTTCGGCTTGTAGTCGAAGAGGTCCATCTGGGCGGGGCCGCCGACCATGTGGAGGTAGATGACGCGCTTGGCCTTGGGCAGGTGTTGCGTGCTGATCGCGCCTGGCGCGGCGTGGGCCATCGTGCGGCCGAGCAGGCTGGTGAGCGCGGCGGCACCGAGGGCGTTGGCGCCCGTGCCGAGGAAGCGGCGACGGGTCTGGAGGGTGTTCCACTCGTGGAGGATGGACATGGCGATTATTTGTTAAGGAGTTCGTCGAGGTTGAAGAGCTGGCTGCAGACCATCGTCCAGGCGGCCAGTTCGGAGCGGGGGATTTTCTCTTCGGACTTCGCGTCGCCGACTCCGAGGAGCGCGGCGGCGTCATCGGGCTTGGCGACGTAATGCGCACGCATCTTGCCGAGGCTGTCGCTTAGGATCGCCGTCTCGGCCGGCTTGAGCGGACGGCAGAGCGTGCGTTGGGCAGCGGCGTTGAGGCGGGCGACGTCGTCGCCGGCGCCCTGCAGGGTGTGCTGGGCGAGGATGCGCGAGGCTTCGACGTATTGCGGGTCGTTGAGCATCACGAGCGCCTGCAGCGGGGTGTTGGTGCGGTCGCGGCGGACGCACGTCACCTCGCGGGAGGGGGCGTTGAACAGGTCGAGGCTCGCGGGCGGGGCCATGCGGCGCCAGTAGTTGTAGAGCGAACGGCGGTAGAGGTTTTCACCTTGGTCGGCCTTGTAGACCTGGATGCCCACGCCGACGACTTCCCAGATGTTCTCCGGCTGGTAGGGCTTGGTGCCGGGGCCGCCCATGCGGGGTGAGAGCGTGCCGCTGACAGCGAGCGCTTGGTCGCGGAGCATCTCAGCGTCCATGCGGAAACGCGGGCCACGGCTGAGCAGGGCGTTGTCGCGGTCCTTCTCGACCTTCTCCTTGGTGGTGAGAGCGGCCTGACGGTAGGTCGCGGTGGTGAGGAGTTGCTTGTAGAAGCGCTTCACATCCCAGCCATGGGTGCGGAAGTCGATCGCCAGCCAGTCGAGGAGTTCGGGGTGGGAAGGCAGGCTGCCCATGATGCCGAAGTCTTCGGAGGTCTTGACTAGGCCGGTTCCGAAGAGCTCCTGCCACATGCGGTTGACCGTCACGCGGGTGGTCAGCGGATTGGCGTCGCTGACGATCCACTTCGCGAGGCCGAGGCGGTTGCGCGGGGCGTCGGCGGGAAGCTTGCCGAGGGCGGAGGGGATCTCAGCGGCGACGGCGTCGCCTTTCTTGTCATAAGCGCCGCGGATCAGGATGTTGGCCATCGCCGGGCTATCCATCTTCTCTTCCTGGACGTGGGTGAGCGGGCTGCGGGCGCGGATCATGGTCTGCTCGGCCGTCAGCTTGGCGACGACGTTCGAGGCGAGTTTGAAGGGCTCGTGGCGGTTGAGCAGGAAGTGTTCGCGGAGGGCTTCCTTCTGCTGGGCGTTGGGCTTGCCGGCGAGCGACTGCCGGAGCGTGGCCAGCTTGGAGAGCGTCGTCACCTCACCCGCGTCGAGGGCGCGGCCATAGAGGAAGACATCTTGGATCGAGCCATGGAAGGCTTCGCTCTGGCTGCGCTGGCCGATGCGCGTCGGGGTGGCGGACTTGGAGGCGGTCTTGAGCTTATCGACCTCGGCGCGGGTTTCGGCGAGGACGCCGTTGACATAGATCTTTACGCCGGCGGCCTTACCGCTGCCATCGTAGGTCATGAGGACATGCTGGTAGGCGGTGTTCACGACGTTGCGCGTGGTCACAACCTTGAGGGCGTCGTCGGGCCACTTGCTGATGACGTAGACGCCGACGTTACGGCCGGACTGGAAAAAACTCCAACCCTGAGCGCCCTTCGGGTCGTCCATCCGCGCGATAATCGTGCCGGTGCCTTCGACCTTGTCGGCTTTGATCCAGGCGCCGGCGGAGAAGGCCTGCCTGGTGCCGAAGTCGCCAGCCTCGCCGAGGACGAGGTGAGAGCCCTTCTTGAAGATGGGCGCCGGGCCGATCTTGCCGTTCTTCATCCATGCGATCGGCTCTCCGGCGGCGGTCGTGCCGGCGGGCAAGCCGTTGCCTTCGTTCAGCGCGAGGCGGGCGACGAGGTCTTTGGCGGGGATGTCGGCGTCGAGGTCAGCGGGCTTGGCCGTCGCGAACCACTGCTCGAAGAGCGGGGTGCCGAGCTTGCGGGCCGCGGCGACCTGCTCGTTGCCCTTGGCGATTTCGCCAGGAAGGGCTTCCCAGCGCGGACGGTCGGCGTCGGTCGGGAGGTAGAGCACCGGGCCCTTGCCGTCCTTCACGTTGCCGTCGAGTCCGCCTTGGGTGGTGTTCCGGAAGAAGGCGGACATCGCGTAGAAATCCTTCTGTGAGAACGGATCGAACTTATGGTCGTGGCACTGGGCGCAGTTGGTGGTCAGGCCGAGATAGACCCAGCCCATGGTCTGCACGCGGTCGGCGGCGTAGTTGGCGAGGTTCTCTTCGACGATCGTGCCGCCTTCGTTGGTCGTCGGGTTGCAGCGCTGGAGGCCGGTGGCGATGCGCTGCTCTTCGGTCGGGTTGGGGAGCAGGTCGCCGGCGAGCTGCTCGACCGTGAACTGGTCGAACGGCTGGTTGCGGTTGAAGGACTTCACGACCCAGTCGCGGTAGGGCCACATCTCGCGGTAGGCGTCGAAGTGCAGGCCGTGCGAGTCGGCGTAGCGGGCGGCGTCGAGCCAGTAGCGTGCGCGGTGTTCACCGTAGGCCGGCAGAGCCATCAGTTCGTCGATGAGCGCGGAGAGCTGCGCGTCGCTTAGGCGGACGCCGTCCTTAGGCAGGTGCTTGGCCAGCAGGGCGGGAGAGGGCGGGAGGCCGGTGACGTCGAGGCTGATGCGGCGGATGAGCGTGGTGGCGTCGGCTTCGGGCGCGGGCTTGAGGCCGGCGGCGTCGAGTCGGGCGCGGACATAACGGTCGATGGGGTTCTTGGCCCAGGTGTCGTCGGAAGTCTTCGGCAGCGGGCTCCGCTGCGGGGCGACGAGCGACCAATGTGGCTGCCACGGCGCGCCTTGTTCGATCCAGCGGCGCACCAGGGCGATCTGGTCGGGAAGGAGCTTCTTGTGGGTTTCGGGCGGAGGCATGATCTCATCCTCGTCCTTGGAGAGCATACGCTGGTAGAGGGTGCTTTGGTCGGGCTTACCTTTGATGATGGTCGGCGGTTCTTCCTTACCGCTCTTGTCCTGGCGCCCTGCGAAGAAGCCGGCTTCGGTGTCGAGGCGGAGGCCGGCCTTGCGGGTGCCGGGATCCGGACCGTGGCAATGGAAGCAGTTGTCGGCGAGCAAGGGTCGGATGTCGCGGTT
>CAIXQT010000001.1 GCA_903921665.1 uncultured Opitutia bacterium | reverse complement strand
GCCGACCTTGATGAGCGCCGAGCGATGCTCGAAGGTGGATCCCGGCCAGCCTTCGACCGCCAGGATGCGGCGGCCAAGGACGATCGCAGGCTGATGGAAATCCAGAGGCGCGTCCGCCCGCGCGAGACGGCGAGCATAGGTGACCTTGCTTTCATCCTGCGGCACGGACACGGAAGTCCCGCTCAGCACCGACGGCAAAGCCGCCGAAGCCAGCTCGCCGGCCACGACGCCTAAGCGAGCGCGCAACGCCGCCCTGCCCTCGCCGGGCAAGACCGTGATCCGGGTCGCGGCATGGATCGGGCCTGCGTCGAGTTTGCGCACGACCTGTTGCAGCGAAACACCCGTCTCCGGCAGCCCCAAGGCCAACGCGCCTTCGACAGGGGTGGCCCCGCGGAGTTCGGGCAAGAGCGATCCATGGAAATTGACGAAACCCTGGCGGGTCGCGGCGAGAAAATCCTCCTTGAGCAGCTGGCCGTAGGCCATCACCACGCCGAGATCCGCCTGCAAGGCGACCAGATGGGCCGCATCGGGGGCCTCGAGTTTCTCCGGCTGCAGCAAATTCAGCCCTTCGGCCCGGGCCCAGGCGGCGACGGGATTGGGACGAACCTCCTGGCCGCGGCCGGCCGGACGATCCGGTTGCGAATACACGGCCACCACTTCGACGTCGGGCAAGGCACGGGCCGCGGCGAACGCCGGGAGCGCGATCTCATCCGAGCCTAGCAGGACCAGTCTCCGCGGCATGCTTTACTTGCGGGCCTGACGCGCGGCGCGACCTTTCAGCGAACGCGGCTTATCCCAGCGGGTGAAGGATTTCTTGCGGACAGGACCGGCCTTGCTGCGCGGATTCTTGGACTTGCCCAGACGCGGGCCGGACGGACCGATGGCCTTCTTCGGAGCGGCGTCGAGGACGGCCTTGCCGGGCACCTTGGCGAGCGGCTTGCGGGCGGCGCCTTCGATCTCGGGCATCGGGGAACCGGCGGCGGCGCCAGGACCACCGGCGCGGCGACCGGTCTGCTTGGGCTTGCCGACGATGTCGAGGAAGAGCGGGACGCCCGCGAGGTCGAAGCTTTCATGCACGCCCTTCACGAGGAAGCGCTGGTAGGCGTCCTCGAGGCGTTCCTCGGAGTTGCAGAACAGACGGAAACGGATCGGGCGCTTCGAGACCTGCGTGACGTAGTAGCACTTGAAGCGCTTGCCGGAGACCATGCGCGGAGGGCGCTTGATCATCAGGTCCTGGACGACGCGGTTGAGGCGGCCGGTGGAGATGGCGGTGCCGGCGCGCACGAAGACGCCTTCGGCGGCGTCCAGCATGTCCTCGGCGCGGAGGCCGGTCTGGGCGGAGACGAACAAGATCGGAGGCTCCGGCAGGAAGAAGAGCTCGCGGCGGATGGCCGAGCGGAACTTCGCGCGGAATTCCTCTTCGTCCTCGAAACCGTCGATGTTCTTGTCGCGGAAAGCCTTCTTCGCGAGGTCCCACTTGTTCACCACGAGGACGAGGCCGCAACCGAGCAGCGCGAGCTCGCCGGCGAGCTGCTTGTCGATGCGGGTCACGCCCTGGCCGGCATCCAGCACGAGGAAGACCACGTCGGTCTCGGCGAGGATCTCGTCGGAACGGACCTGCGAGTAGAAATCAAGGGTGTCGCGCTTGTTGGCGGTACGACGGCCGGCGGTGTCGACGAGCGAGAACTTCGCCTGCGAGCCGTCGGCCTTCGTGCGGGAAAGGCCGGCGCGAACAGGGTCGCGCGTCGTTCCGGCCACTTCGCTGACGATGAGGCGCGAGGCGCCGAGGAGGCGGTTGCCGAGCGAGCTTTTACCGACGTTCGGACGACCGGCGAGGGCGAGGCGGATCGGACGCGGACCTTCTTCGCGCGGGGTCGTCGGCTCAGGACCGAGCAGTTTGATGATCAAGGCCTGCAGCTGCGGGATGCCGCGGCCATGTTCGGCGGAGATGAGGAGAGGCTCGCCGAAACCCAGGGCGAAGAATTCGGACATCAGTCCGTCGCGCTCTTCGGTGTCGGCCTTGTTGGCGACGACGACGACCTTCTTGCCGGCTTGGCGCAGGATGGTGGCGACTTCCAGGTCGAGGGCGGCGCAGCCTTCGGAGGCGTCGACGACGAGGAGCACGAGCGCGGCGGCGGCGAGGGCGAAGTCGACCTGCTCTTCCACGGCGTCAGCGATGATCTTAGGCGTCAGTTCGGCGCGGTACAGGCCGATGCCGCCGGTGTCCATGAGGGTGTAACGACCTTCGAAGATGTCGGAAGTGATGAGATCGCGCGTGACCCCCGGCTGATCGTGCACGATCGAGATGCGGCGCCCCACGAGACGGTTGAAGAGACGGCTCTTACCGACGTTGGGACGGCCCACGATGGCTACCGCGCGGGAAATTTCAGTGTTCCGTTCCATGGGACGACAGTCAGGGCTACCTGCCCGCCTAGCAAGCAAGGATGCTTCAGCGCCGCGGGATGGTGTCCAGGAAACGGGCGATACGCTCGCCGGCCTCATGGATCTTCTCGTAACTGGTCGAGAACGAGGCGCGGCAGAAACCGGCGCCGGCCGCGCCGAAGGCGGTACCCGGGACCATGGCCACCTTCTGCTGTTCGAGCAGCTTCTGGGCGAAGGTCATGGAGTCCATACCGGTCGAGGTGATGTCCGGGAAGGCGTAGAAGGCGCCGCGCGGGAGGTGGCAAGGCAGCCCGAGTTCGTTGAAGCGGCGGACGATGAAGTCGCGGCGTTCGCGATACTTGTCGCGCATGTGCAGCATCGAGTCGCGGCCGTTGCGGAGCGCCTCGACGGCCGCCTCCTGGCTCATGATCGGGGCGCACATGATGCCGTACTGGTGCACCTTGAGCATCCCGTCGATGACGGCGGCCGGACCGCAGGCGTAGCCGATACGGAAGCCGGTCATCGCGAAAGCCTTCGAGAAACCGTGGAGGAACACCGTACGCTCGCGCATGCCGGGCAGAGAGGCGATGGAGACGTGGTCGCCCTCGAACGTGAGCTCGGAGTAGATTTCGTCGGAAGCGACGAGGAGGTCCTTCTCGATCGCGAACTTGGCGATGGCCTCGAGCTTGGCGCGGTCGGCGGTGCCGCCGGTCGGGTTCGTCGGGAAATTGAGGATGAGCAGCTTGCAGCCCGGCTGCCAGGCGGCACGGAGGGCGGCCGGGTCGAGCGCGAACTGGTCAGCGGCGACGGTGCGGATCGGGATGGCCTCGCCATGGCACAGCACGACGCTCGGCGCGTAGCTCACGTAACAGGGCTCGTGGTAGAGCACCTTGTCGCCGGGGTTCAGGGTCGCGCGCAGCAGGATGTCGAGGGCTTCGGACACGCCGATGGTGCCGAGGATCTCGGTCTCCGGATCGTATTCCGGACCGTAGTTCTTGGCGACGTAGCGGGAGATCTCTTCGCGGAACTGCTGGGTGCCACGGTTGTCCGTATAGGAGGTACGCCCCTTCTCGAGCGAAGAGATCGCCGCCTCGCGGATATGGTAAGGCGTGACGAAATCGGGTTCGCCGATGCCCAAAGACACGGCGTCCTTCATCTTGGACACGATGGCGAAGAAGTCACGGATGCCCGATTTGGGCAAGGTCGCGACATGTCGCGCCACGAAACGGCCTGAGGAATCCATGGTCAGGCTGGGCTCAGGGGCTGACCGAGGGCT